>NZ_JBIVVI010001344.1:0-2287 GCF_044757675.1 Kitasatospora sp. NPDC091257 | reverse complement strand
CCCCGCCCCGACACCGTGCGGGGCCGGGCCGGCGCCCTACCGCTCGGACACCGGTTCGAGCCCAACCGTTACCGTTGCTGTCGGGGGCCACCGCGCGTGCGGAGGCCCCCGCCGCGGCCCGCCGCGCCCCCGAGCGGGATCGGCGCGGCTCGAACCCAGGCTGCCCGGTTGCGGGCGTGGCCGGCGTCCCCCCGACCGGAGAGCACGAGCATGAGCGACTTCTGGCAGCGCCTGCGCCGCGACCATCCGCGGCTGCTCGACGTCGCCGGCG
The DNA here is from genome assembly GCF_044757675.1 of Kitasatospora sp. NPDC091257. Classification (NCBI taxonomy): domain Bacteria; kingdom Bacillati; phylum Actinomycetota; class Actinomycetes; order Kitasatosporales; family Streptomycetaceae; genus Kitasatospora; species Kitasatospora sp. NPDC091257. Next base: position 2,016 of record NZ_JBIVVI010001344.1, on the reverse strand, counting down.
GCACGGCCATGATCACGGTCACCGCCCTCGGCGCCACCATCGACCAGACCGGCGGCCGCTTCACCCCGTTCGCCGCGCCCACCTTCGTCATCGCGCTGGTCTCCGCCGTCACCGTGCTCGCCCACCGCCGCCACCCGCGTGCGGTGGTCGCCGTCACGCTGCTCTGCACGATGCTGCTCGCCATGGTCAGCCCCCGGCTCACCCCGACCCTGGCCACCCCGCTGCTGCTCGCGCTCTACTTCCTCGCCATCCGCACCGACCGCGCCACCGCGCTGCGCGCCTCGGTCGCCGCCGCCGTCCTGCTCACCGGGATCGCCCTGCTGTTCGGCCCCGGCGGGCCGGTCAGCGAACGGCTCGGCGTGCTCGCCTGGGCCCTGCTGCCCGGCGCCCTCGGCGACTCGATCCGCAACCGCCGCGCCCACCTCGCCGCCATCGAGGAGCGTGCCGAACGCGCCGAGCGCACCCGCGAGGAGGAGGCCCGTCGGCGGGTCGCGGACGAGCGGATCAGGATCGCCCGCGACCTCCACGACGTCGTCGCCCACCACATCGCCCTCGCCAACGCCCAGGCCGCCATCGCCGTCCACCTCATGGACAACCACCCCGTCCAGGCCCGGGAGGTGCTCAGCCACATCACCGACGCCACCGGCTCGGCCCTCCAGGAACTGCGCGCCACCGTCGGCCTGCTGCGCCGCGCCGAGGACCGCGCCCCGCTCGAACCCGCCCCGGGCCTCGACCGGCTGCCCGAACTGATCACCACCTTCGAGCGGGCCGGCCTGCCGATCCGGCTCTCCGTCCAGGGCGAGGCCCGCCCGCTGTCGCCCGGCGTGGACCTCACCGCCTTCCGGATCGTCCAGGAGTCGCTGACCAACGTGGCCAAGCACGCCCACGGCGCCGACGCCGAGATCACCCTCGCCTACAGCGGCAGCCGGGTCGCGGTCAGCGTCGCCAACGGCCGACCGACCGTGACCGGCCGCCGCCGCGCGGTGTCGCTGCCCCAGCACCCGCCCAGCGAGGGCGGCTTCGGCCTGATCGGCATGCGCGAGCGGGCCGGGGCGGTCGGCGGCCGGCTCAGTGCCGACCGGCGGCCCGACGGGGGCTTCCTGGTCACCGCCGAACTGCCGCTGCGCACCGGCGCCCGCGACGACGGCCCCGAGTCCGCGGGCGCCTTCACCGCCGCCGACGTCGCCCGGGCCGCCCGGGCCGCGCGCACCACCCGTACCGATCGCCCGACACCGGCCGAACGACAGGAGCACGCCGCCCGGGCGGACGGCGCGCTCCGAGAGGACAGGGACCACGCATGACCATCCGGGTACTGCTCGCCGACGACCAAGCCCTGCTGCGCGGTGCCTTCCGCCTGCTGATCGAGGCGGAGGAGGACATGGAGGTGGTCGGCGAGGCCGCCGACGGCCGGGAGGCCGTCGCGCTCGCCCGGGCCACCAAGCCCGACATCGTGCTGATGGACATCCGGATGCCCGGCGTCGACGGTCTCGGTGCCACCGCCGAGATCTGCGGCGACGAGGAGCTGTCCGGCACCCGGGTGCTCATCCTCACCACCTTCGAGATCGACGAGTACGTGGCCCAGGCGCTGCGCGCGGGCGCCGGTGGATTCCTCGGCAAGGGGGCCGACCCCAAGGAACTGCTCGCCGCCGTACGCACCGTCGCGGCGGGCGAGGCGCTGCTCTCGCCCGCCGCCACCCGGGCCGTGATCGACCAGTTCCTGGCCCAGCCCGAGCCGGCGTCCGCCACCCCCGCGAGCGAGCGGCTGGCCGTCCTCACCGCCCGTGAGCGCGAGGTGATGTCGATGGCCGCCACCGGCCTCACCAACGAGGAGATCGCCGAGCGGATGTTCGTCAGCCCGTTCACCGTCCGCACCCACGTCCACCGGGCGATGTCCAAGCTCGACGCCCGAGACCGGGCCCAGCTCGTCGCCATCGCCTACCAGACCGGCCTGGTCCCGCCCGGCCGTCCGGTCTGAGCGTGCGGCGGGCGCGGCGGGGCCGGGGTCAGGCCGGGGAC
>NZ_JBIVVI010001343.1:0-2292 GCF_044757675.1 Kitasatospora sp. NPDC091257 | reverse complement strand
GGGGCACGGGGTGCGACACGCGGGATTCCGATCACTCTCCCGGAGCAGTCGGTTCCGGCCGTAGGGTCGGCCGCATGAGTGAGAACGTGGGCATTGTTCTGGTCTCGCACAGCGCCCGGCTCGCGGAGGGGCTGCGCGAGCTGCTCGGCGAACTCGCCCCGGACGGCGTGCGGGTGGTCGTCGCGGGCGGCACCGAGGACGGCGGGCTCGGCACCAGCTACGACCTGATCGCCGGGGCGATCGCGCGGGCCGACGCCGGGGCGGGCGTGGTCGTGCTGCCGGACCTCGGCAGCTCGGTGCTCACCGCCGTCACGGTGCTGGAGGACGAGCCGCGCCCGGGCGTGCGGCTGGCGGACGCGCCGTTCGTGGAGGGCGCGGTGGCCGCCGCCGTCACCGCCTCGACCGGGGCGGACCTGGCCGAGGTGGTCGCGGCGGCCGAGGACGCGCGCGGGTTCAGGAAGCTCTGACCGTCCGGCGCAGGGCCGCCCGGGGCCGGGCCGGACGGTGCGGGCGCGCCCGGCGTCCGCTCACTTGGCGTCCGCGTAGCAGTCCACCACCGCCGTGCTGAGCGGGAAGCGCACCGGGGTGTCGCCGAACACCAGCCGGCGGGCCTCGTCGGCCGCCTCGGCGACGGCGGCGGCCACCTCGTCGGCGAGGTTCGCCGGGGTGTGCACGACCACCTCGTCGTGCTGGAAGAACACCAGGTGCGGGCGGTCCGCCGGGCCGGACGCCGGCAGGTCGTTCAGCCGGCGGCGCAGCGCGGCGAGCAGGGCCAGCGCCCAGTCGGCGGCGCTGGCCTGGATGACGAAGTTGCGGGTGAACCGGCCGCGGGCCCGGGCGGTGCGGCCGCCGGCCTCGCCCGCGGCGTCCCCCTCGGTGAGGTCGAGGAAGTCGGCGGAGGCCGGCGGGCAGACCCGGCCGAGCCGCGAGGCGACCACGCCGCCGTCCTCGCCGGTGCGGGCGGCGGCCTCGACGTAGCCCATCGCGGCCGGGTAGCGCCGGTGCAGGGTGTTGAGCAGCGGGCCGATGTCGCCGCTGGTCTGGCCGTACATGGCGCCGAGCAGGCCGAGCTTGGCCTTGTCCCGGTCGCCCTGGAAGGCGTGGGCGGCGAGCGCCTCGTACAGGTCGCCGCCGGCGGCGGTGCGGGCCAGCCCGGCGTCCTGGGAGAGCGCGGCGAGCACCCGGGGCTCCAGCTGGGCCGCGTCGGCGACGACCAGCAGCCAGCCCGGGTCGGCGACCACGGCGCGGCGCAGGATCCGCGGGATCTGCAGGGCGCCGCCGCCGCGGCTGGCCCAGCGGCCGGAGACCACGCCGCCGACCACGTACTCGGGCCGGAAGCGGCCGCCGCGGGCCCAGGCGTCCTGCCAGGCCCAGCCGTGCGCGACGTGGATCCGGGACAGCTCCTTGTAGCGGACCAGCAGCTGCGCGGCCGGGTGGTCGATGCCCTTGAGCTCCCAGGAGCGGGTGGAGCCGAGCTGGATGCCCGCCTCGGCGAAGGCGCGCAGCACCTGGGTGTGGGAGTCGGGGTTGAAGGGCTTGGCGCCGAGCGCCTGCTGGAGGTCGACGGCGAGCTCGGCGAGGATCCTGGGCTGGGTGCCGGGGACGGTCGGGCGGGGGCCGAGCAGCTCGGTGAGCAGGTGGTCGTGGACGTCGGCCCGCCAGGGCAGGCCGTCGTGGGCCATCTCGGCGGCCACCAGGGCGCCGGCCGACTCGGCGGCGACCAGCAGCCGGAACCGCTGCCGGGCGCCCGGGTCGGCGAGGGCGGCGATCCGGCGCTGCTGTTCGGCGTGGACGGCGACCACGGCCGCCAACGGGTCGGCGCCGGGCGGCAGTTGCAGCCGGTCGGGGGCGAACAGGGTGTCCTGGCCGTCGTCGGCGTCGGACAGGCCCGGTTCGGGCAGGTCCGCCGGGACGGGCAGGCCGCGCAGCCGGGCCCAGGCGGCGCCGAGCGACCGGGGCGCGCCGAACCGGCCCTCGTGCGCCAGCAGCAGCGCCTCGACCAGCCGCAGGTCGTGGCCGCGGGCGAGCCGGTCGGGCAGCTGCGGCAGCAGCGGGGCGTACCCGGAGTCGGTGGCGGCCCAGACCCAGCGCGGGTGGTCGGCGGCCTCCCGGGCGGCGACGGCGGTGGCGAGGTCGCGGACGGTCTCCGGCGGGCCGAGCGGGGCGCCCGCGTCGTCCAGTGCCTGGAGCCGGCCGCCGGGGCCGTGCGGGTCGGGCGCGAGGGCGGTCCTGGGCGCCACGGGGGCTGCTCCTCTCCGGCGCGCGGTCGGGCGTGCGGGGACGGGTACGGGG
>NZ_JBIVVI010001342.1:0-2295 GCF_044757675.1 Kitasatospora sp. NPDC091257 | reverse complement strand
GTCAGCGCCGCGTTGGCGGCGTTGACGCCGAGCCAGCGCCAGGCCGGGGCGTCCAGGGCGTGAGGGGCGGCCCGACCGCCGTCGTACGGCGGATCGCAGGCGTCCGTCACACCGCTGAGCGGTGGGCGGCCGTGCGGTGGCGGGCCCGGAAGAACAGCAGGCCGCCGAGGCTCAGCAGCCCGGCTCCGCCCAGGCCCGCGTTCATGACGGAGGCCGTTGGAGCGCCGGTGTCCGGCAGCCCGCCGGAGCCGCCGTCACTCTGCGGCGGCGCCGGGTGGTGGCCCGGGCGGCTCGGGCAGCCGTGGCTCCCGCCGCCCTTGTGCTCGTGGCCCTTCGGCGGGCAGGGCGCGACGGCGATGCAGAGCTCGGCCGGCGGGCTCTGCACGGTCCCTCCCTCCGGGTCGCGGGCGGTGGCGTGGGCGGTGTTGGTGATGCTGCCCACCCGTGCGTCCTCCTCGGTCACGGTGTAGGTGCCGTGGCACAGGGTGCTCTCCCACGGGGCGAGGGTGGTCTGCTCGCAGGTCACCCCCTGGAGGCGGTCGTCGCTGACGGTGAGGTCGGTGAGCGTGGTCGACCCGGTGTTGGTCACCGCGTACAGGTAGGTGACGGTGTCACCCGGGTGTACGGTCCCCTCGGCGTTGGACCGCTTGGTGATGGACAGTGAGGACTCTCCGGCGGTGACCACCTGGACGACGGCCTGGGCCGGCGGGCTCTGGACGTTCTGTCCCTGCGGGTCGGTGCCGTTGGCGTGGGCGGTGTTGGTGACGTGCCCGGCCTGGGCGTCGGCCGCCGTCACGGTGTAGCTGCCGTGGCAGGTGGTGCTCTCGCCGGCGTCCAGGCCGGTCCGGTCGCAGGTCACCGCCTGGACGTGGTCGTCGCCGACGGTCAGGTTGTTCAGCGTGGTGTTCCCGGTGTTGGTGACCGTGTAGGTGTACGGCACGGTGTCGCCGACGTGGAACGGTCCGGCGCTGTCGGCCTGCTTCCGCAGGTCGAGCCTGGCGACGCCGACGACCTGCAGCGTGACCTGGGCGATGGGACTCACCACCGTCTGCCCCTGTGGGCCGGTGGCCTCCGCCTGGGCGGTGTTGGTGACGTGGCCGAGTCGCAGGTCGGCCTCGGTCACGGTGTAGGTGCCGTGGCAGGGGGTGCTCGCTCCGGCGTTCAGGGTCGTCCGGTCGCAGGTCACCTGCGGGGCGTGGTCGTCGACGACGACGAGGTTGTTCAGCGTGGTCGTCCCGGTGTTGGTGACCGTGTAGGTGTAGTGCACGGTGTCCCCGACGTGGACGGGGCCGGCGGTGTCCGCCAGCTTGGTCAGACCGATCGAGGACGGGCCGACCACCGTGACGGTGGCATCGGCCTCCGGTGAGGTGACCGGCTGGCTGTTCGACGTCCCGGCGGCGTGGGCGTGGTTGGTGACCTGCCCGGCCTGCGCGTCGGTGGCCGTCACGACGTAGCTGCCGTGGCACCGGGTGCTGTCCCCGGGGCTGCCGGCCGGAGCCAGGGTGGTGGAGTCGCAGGTGATCCCCGTGACCTTGTCGTCCGTCAGTGCGAGGTTGGTCACCTCGCTCCCGCCGGTGTTGGTGACCACGTAGGTGTACGGGACGGTGTCGCCGACGTGGAAGGGCTCGGCGGCGTCGACGTGCTTGACGAGGGTGATCCCCGGTGGCGCGATCACCGGCACGTTCTCCGAGGCCGGTGGCGAGGTGACCGGGCCCCCGTCGGTGGTCCCGGTGGCCTGGGCCGTGTTGGCGACGTGGCCCTGGGCGGCGTCGGCGGCGGTGACCAGGTACGTCGCCGTACAGGTCACGGTCTCACGGGGGGCCAGGGTGCTCGCCGGGCAGTTGACCGGTCCGACCTTCGGGTCGTTGACGGCCAGGTTGGTGATCGGCACGTTCCCGGAGTTGGTGACCACGAAGTCGTACGGGATCGGGGTGCCCACCGTGATCAGCCCGGGCAGCGGCTCGTGCGCCTGCTTGACCAGGTTCAGTTCGGGCAGCGGCTGGTCGGTGTTGATGACGACGTTGCGGATCAGGTGCACGTCGGTGAACAGGCCGGTGGACCCGGCGAAGCCGAACTTGTAGGTCGAGGGCACCGGCTGGGGTGCGGGGGTCTGCAGCACCTGGTGCGAGCCGGTGCCGTCGTTGAAGTCGACGGAGACCGTGAGCACCGGGGAGGGCGCCGGGGTCAGGTGCACGTTGACCCGGCGGCGCGAGGGCTCCAGCAGGGTCTGTGCCTGGTCCGGGGTGACTCCGGGCGGCAGGGTGGTGAGCGGGCCCTGGAGCGTGCCGGGCAGGG
>NZ_JBIVVI010001341.1:0-2295 GCF_044757675.1 Kitasatospora sp. NPDC091257 | reverse complement strand
CCCGAAAATGAGGGCCGATGGGGGGCATCGCATCACTCGTTCGGCTGATTAAATGTGCGCATGACCGCGTCGGCCCCCAGTTCGCCCCGACCGGGGAGGGCCGCATCCGCGGGCCGCCCGGCAGGTGGGCTGTTGGTCCTGCTGCTCGTCACGCTGTTGACGCTGCTGCCCTGCGCGGGCCAGGCGAAGGCGGTGGACGGCTCCGGCCAACCGGCGCCGCACGCGGCCCCGGTCAGCGCCGTCACCGTCGTCAGCGTGGTCAGTGTCCAGGTCGCCACCGGGCACTCCTCCTACACCGGCCACGCCGCGAAGGTCACCGGGTCCGCGAAGTCCTCGGACCACCACCGGACGGCCGAGGAGCAGGGGCACTGGATCCTCTGCACCGCAGACGGCCAGCCGCCGCGCAACAACGGCTGCTCCAGCCACCCGTACTGCTCGCAGGACGCCCAGCTGCCGAACCCGCCGCCGCAGCCGCAACCCGCCGTGTCACCGCTGACCCCGGCCGCGCCCGAGGCGCTGCCCCGGGTGGTGCCCACCGGTCTGCTCGACGGCGCGCACCCGGTGCCCGATCTGCACGAACTCCAGGTCCACCGGTCCTGAGTGGAACCCACCGCCGGCGCAGCCGCCGACGGATCCGTTTCTCCTCTCACACCAGCTGACCGCCGCCACCGACCGGTGCGGCGGGGACAAGGACGACCATCATGGGTTCCGCCTCCAAGCAGTCCAACAAGCCCGGCGGCAAGCAGGACGGCCTCGACCGCCGCGCCCGGATCGCCGAGCTGCGCGCCGCCGAGCAGCGCCGCGACCGCCGCAACAAGATCGTCGCCTCGGTGGCGGCCGGCGTGCTGGTGATCGGTGCGATCGCCACCGGCACCTGGATCGTCATGGACCAGAACCAGAAGAAGAAGGACGAGGAGACCGCCGCCAACGCGGACATCCCGGGCGTGAAGACCTTCGGCGAGCTGAGCCGCACCCACGTCAAGGACAAGGTCACCTACCCGATGACCCCGCCGGTCGGCGGCGACCACAACGCGATCTGGCTGGACTGCATGGGCCACGTCTACGACCAGCCGGTCGAGAACGAGCGCGCCGTCCACTCGCTGGAGCACGGCGCCGTCTGGGTGACGTACAACGGCAAGGCCACGCCGGACGACGTCAAGACCCTCTCCGACCGGGTCAAGAAGACCCCGTACTCGCTGATGAGCCCGTACCCGGACGAGCAGGGCACCATCACCCTGAACGCCTGGAGCACCCAGCTGACCGTGGACAGCGCCAGCGACCCGCGGGTGGAGCAGTTCTTCACCAAGTACGTCCAGGGCAAGCAGACCCAGGAGCCGGGCGCCTCCTGCACCATGGGGCAGATGTGACCGCCGGCGCGGGCCGCCCCGGCGAGGCCGTGACGGCGGACGGCGCGGACAGCGCGGGCGCCCTGGACGCCGTGGACGCCGCGGCGGACGGCGTCCAGGAGGTGGGGGCCCCGCGCCGCCGCCGCATGTGGTGGCCGGCCGCGCTGGCCGCTGCCGTGGCGCTGGCGCTCGGGGTGCCGGCCCTGGTGGCGAGCGGGACCTCGGCGTCCGGCTCGTCCACGCTGTCCGTCCCCGCGAACGACTCCCCCGAGGCCGGGTTCGCCCGCGACATGGCGACCCACCACCAGCAGGCCGTGGACCTGTCGTTCGTCGTCCGCGACCGCACCGCCGACGAGCCGACCCGCACCCTGGCCTTCGACATCATCAACACCCAGGCCAACCAGCGCGGGATGATGATGGGCTGGCTCGACCAGTGGGGGCTGCCCCAGCACTCGACCGCCACGCCGATGGCGTGGATGAAGATGGGCCACGAGTACCAGGCCCACGACGGTTCGCTGATGCCGGGCATGGCCACCAACACCCAGATCGCGAAGCTGCGCACGCTCAGCGGGCGGGACGCCGAGGTGTACTACCTCCAGCTGATGATCGAGCACCACAAGGGCGGCGTCGAGATGGCCCAGGGCTACGTCGACAAGGCCCGGAACGATGCCGAGAAGCGGCTCGCCCAGTCGATGGTGGTCGCCCAGACCTCCGAGCTCCAGCTGATGACCGACATGCTCAAGGAGCGCGGCGCCAAGCCCGGCGTGCCCGCCTCCTGAGTGCTCGTTCCGCGGGCTCGCCCTGCGGCTCGTACGTGTCCTTCGGGTCCGGGTGTCCCCGGGTCCCACAGGTCTCGTACGTCCTGTACGTCCCGCAGGTCCCGCAGGTCCCGCAGGTCCCGCGTGTTCCCGGACGGCCGGGGCGCCGGCGGGGACGGTCCCGTACCGTC
>NZ_JBIVVI010001340.1:0-2297 GCF_044757675.1 Kitasatospora sp. NPDC091257 | reverse complement strand
CCCCTGCCGGGGCTGTGGGCCTGGGCCGCCCTCGTCCAGGCCCACGCCCACGCACTGGCCGGCCGGGCGGCGCAGGCCGACCGGACGCTGGCCGACGCCCGGCGGCTGACCGACGCCGCACTGCTCACCGGCGTGCCGACGCCCTGGACGGTGCGCGCCGAGCTGGTCCTGGCCGTCGCCCACGGCACCTGCCACCGGGACCTCGCGCTCCGCACCGGCCGCACCGCCCACGCCCGCACCGCGGCGGCCCGGCTGGAGGGGGCCCTGCGGCTCCTCGACCGGGCCGCCCACCCGCGCGACCACGCCCTGGTCACCGCCCGCCTCGCCGGCGCCCACGCCCTCGCCGGTCACGCCGATGCCGCCGTCACCCTGCTCGCCCGGCTGCCTCCGGCCACCACCGGCCGCATCGCCCGCGAGCAGCGGCGGGCCGGGGAATGGCTGCGCCGGTGAACGCCCGGGCCGAGCCCCCCGGCCCGGACGCGGCGGCCCCTGCCGGGACACGGCGGCGCCTGCCCGAGCGCGGCGGCGCCCGGTCCGCCATGGAACAGCAGGACCGGCCACCACCTGCGGGAGTGGTGGCCGGCCCTGCCGCACCGGTCGGACCGGGCCCGGCGGGTGGGCTCAGAGGCCGGCCGCCGCCGCGGCGATGTCGGCCGCGTACGTGCTCACCTGGCTGTAGACGCCCGGGTAGCCCGCGCGGGCGCAGCCGTTGCCCCAGCTGACGATGCCGACCTGGACCCAGCGGCCCGCCGCGTCCTTGCGGACCATCGGGCCGCCGGAGTCACCCTGGCAGGTGTCGACGCCGCCCTGGGCGACGTAGCCCGCGCAGAGCGAGCCGGCGGCGTTCAGCCCCGGATAGGCGCGGGCGCAGGTGGCGTCGTCGACGAACGGCACGGTGGCCTTGAGCAGGTACCGCTGCTGGCCGCCGCCCTCGCGCGCGGCACCCCACCCCATGATGGTGAAGGTGCCCGTGTCGTAGGCGGTGGAGGTGGCGATCGGCAGGGTGCTGACCAGGCTGCTGTTCATCGGCGAGGCCAGCTTGATCAGCGCCCAGTCGTCGCCGTTCTCGGCGCCGGTGAAGGAGGGCGACTGGTACACGTACGAGGAGCGGACCTTGATCGCGCTGCCGCTGTTCAGGTCGACCGCTCCCGCGGTGACGGTGATGCTGCTGTCGGCACCGGTGCCGTCGACGCAGTGGGCGGCGGTGAGCACGATCTGCGAGGTGTACAGCGCGCCGCCGCAGCCCATCGAGAGCCGCACCATGAACGGGAACTCGCCCTGCGTCGCCCGCGTGCCGCCGACCACGCTCGGCGACGGCGCGGGCGAGGCGGCGGCGGGCAGCACGAGCATGCCGGCGCCGAGCACCAGGCCGGCCAGCAGGCCGACGACTCTGCCGAATTGACGCTTCATCAGATCCTCCTTGCAGGTGGGGGAAGACCGAGAGTGGCCCGGCGGGCGGCGCGGCAGGAGGGGGCGACCCTTGCCGGTCAGAACTGGCAGGAACACGGCAATGCGCGGTTCCGGGTGCGGAAGCCCTAAGGTGATCGCCCATGCGAGATCTTGCGGCGGGGATGAAGTACCTGGTCGAGGGCCAGAAGTGGGTGGGCCGGCACGGCCGCTGGTGGGGCTTCGGCATGCTGCCGGCCCTGCTCGCGCTGGTCGGCTACGTCGTCGCGCTCGCCTTCCTCGGCGCCTGGTCCCGGGACCTCGCGGACTGGGCCACCCCGTTCGCCGACCACTGGGGCACTCCCTGGCGGGGCCTGCTGCGCGACGCGCTCGCGGCGGTCGTCTTCGGCGGCGGCCTGCTGTTCTCCCTGCTCACCTTCACCGCCGTCACCCTGCTGGTCGGACAGCCCTTCTACGAGGCGCTCTGCGCCGCGGTCGACGAGACCGAGGGCGGCGCGCCCACCCCGCCGGACACCGCGCTCTGGCGGGAGCTGCTGATCGCGGTGCGCGACAGCGTGTACGTGCTGGTGCGGGTGGCCGCGTTCGGCGTGGCGCTGTTCGCCTGCGGATTCATCCCGCTGGTCGGGCAGACGGTGGTCCCGGCGCTCGGCTTCCTGGTGTCCGGCTTCTTCCTGACCGTCGAGCTGACGGCCGTCGCCCTGCAGCGGCGCCGGGTGCCGCAGCCGGAGCGGATCCGACTGCTGCGCGCCCGGCTCGGGCTGGCACTGGGCTTCGGCACGCCGCTGGTGCTGGCCTTCCTGGTGCCGCTGGTCACGGTGTTCGCCATGCCGGCAGGAGGCCCATGATCACGAACTCGGTGGTCCCGATCCCGAATGCGCCGATGGCCAGGG
>NZ_JBIVVI010001339.1:0-2301 GCF_044757675.1 Kitasatospora sp. NPDC091257 | reverse complement strand
CGAGATTGGTAAGGGCGGCACCGATCTTCACCGGGCTGCCCGTGCGCTTGGCCAGCCGGACCGACTCAAGAAGGACCGGGATCGCGGCAGCCGGGCTCCGACGCTGGCGCACGGCAGCGCCCAGGCTGGTGTTGGCGTCGCACTGACCTTCCAGGAAGCCGATCCGTTCGGCTATCGCAACCGCCTTCGTCAACTTCCTGATCGCGTCGTCGAACTCCCTCCGGGCCGTCAGACACAGTCCGAGGTTGTTCAGGGCACGGACCTGCCATTCGACGTTCCCGCACGCTCTGGCAGCCTCGAACGCCGCTGTCGCACACTGGAACATATCGGCCGCACGTCCCCGTATGTCGAAGAAGAGCACCAGTTGCATGAAGATGAAGTACGCGTCCTCGGGCAGGTCTTCGCTGGTCGCCCGCAACGCCGCCCCCTTCAGGTTCATGTGTTCCGTATCGAACCAGTCAAGCGCCCCGCTGATGGAATCGAAACGCCCGGTTCCGTCGCGGTGGGTGCTGCGCAGCGCCCTATCGGCCTCCTCGGAGATCTCGTAGTACCGCCTCGCAAGCTCTCCGAAGAGTTCGCGATGTCGGGACCTGACCATGAGTTCGTTGGACTTCTCCGAACTGAACAGATAGACGAGATCGTGCAGTACCCACCGCTCCGAGGAGTCACGGGACAGCAGGCTGGCCTGCCCGATCCGCCGGAGCACCGTTCGGACCCTCGCCACCGGAACCCCGATCAGGACGCTCGCGATCTCCTCGGACACCTGCGGGGTGGGGTTGACGGAGAGCCTGCAGAACGGCTCCTTCAAGTCTTCGTCGAGGTGCCGGAACGAGACTTCCAATGCGGCTCGGACGGCCGTGTCGCCGTATCGCAGGACATCCAGCCGGGTCCTGGCCTCCGCCAGTTCCTCGACCAGGCCAGAGACTCCCAGGGTCGGGTCCTCCTTCAGGATGGCCGCCGAAATCCGCATCGCCAGCGGGAGCCGGCCGCAGAGTTCCCAGAGCCGCTCGCGCTCCTCGCCCGCGTCGGCCCACCGGCTCGGCGTAAGGATCCTCCGGAAGAGCGCATCGGACTCCTCGACTGTCATGCAGCCCAGGGGTACACACTCGACACCGTCCATGATCCCAATGCGCATACGCGAGGTGATCACCAGCCCGTGCGCATCGGCTCTCGGGACCAGCTCCGCGACCTGCGAGAGCTGGGCCACGTTGTCGAACACCAGAAGCACCGGATTTCCCTCTGCGGCACGCCGGTCGAGGAAGTCGTGGTAGTAGGAGGGCAGCAACCCGACCTCGACCGGCAGCTCCGCCGCCGGGACTCCCAACGCCGAGAGCACGGGGGCATACGCGTCCTCGGGACGCCCCATGGTGCGGCGGTCACCGGTGAACCCGTTCATGTCGACGAAGACCAGGCCCCCCGGGTACGCCTCCCGAACTGACAGGTCTCCGAGGACGTTGTCGACAAGGGAGGTCTTGCCCACTCCGGCCATCCCCGTCAAGAGCAGCCTCCGGTCCGCTGCACCGGTCAGGATCTGCCGGAGCAGAGCGGAGTGCTCCTCACGGCCCACGAACCAGTTCGCCGGAGAACGCACCGCCCCGCGGACAGGACGGGCCTGGAGGATCGACTTCGTTCCCCCTCTGGATCTTACGGAGCGCGCATACTCGTGGACCTCGCTCAGAAAATCCGCGACCGTTGTACCGGAAAGCTTCCGAGTGGTCCCAAGCGGAATCCAGGAAGGCGGGTCGAAATCCTCCTGAAGCACCCTGCTGATATTGACCCAGAATAGCTTCCTCGAATCGACGTCGTACACCACGCCGAATACCGGGATGATGCTGTTGCGCCAGTCTTCGACATGACCGTCGACGGGAATCGCGTAACCGTTCGACCGCTTGTACTTCTGCCCGCTCTTGACCTGGATCGCCACACAGACACCAGTCCGGTACCCGCCTTCGGTGAGCATCACCAAAAGGTCTTCCCCGTAGTCGTTCCCCCCGTCGATCTCCTGAACGATCTGATCGTGCTCTTCCAGCAGCATGCGAAGCGCATTGACGCCGGCCCGCTCGATCCGCCTGGTCTGAGTAACCCTCACCGCGCCCCGACTTCCTCGCCACCCGATGTGACCACCCAGCACGGTAGCGTGCCGACCGAAAGGAGGCCGGAGGATTTTCCTTCGTTCACACCTATGGGTTCACCGGACAGCCGGGAATCGTCGAGTCCGTGGGGTGGCGCCGCCCTCGGTGTACCAACCGGCACACCGGCAACGGCCGAGGGCCGGTCCGGGAGGTGTGTACCTCCCGGACC
>NZ_JBIVVI010001338.1:0-2307 GCF_044757675.1 Kitasatospora sp. NPDC091257 | reverse complement strand
GTCCGCGGGCCCCGTCGCGGTCCAGGAGGCCTCGTCCGCACCGAGCACGGTGAACCGGCCGAGCAGGCCCGCCAGTCCGCCGGCCTGTTGCACCGGCGGGCTCCCCGCGGCCGTCCCGTTGGCGCAGAGCCGGACGCCCTTGTCGACGCGGCACACCGGGGTGCCGCCGTCCGGCCTGCCGTCGACGAACACCCCGAAGCTCTCCGGCTGGACGGTGACGCTCAGCCACTTCCCGTCGACGGTGTACGACAGGATGGCGCTCCACGGGGGCTCGGTGTCCTTCGAGGGCCGGTGGATCTCGATGTTCCGCGGCTTGAGCTCGGCGGGCAGGCCGGTCGGCCGCACCGGGAACGGGACGTCCCGGCCGCCGAACTCGACGCCGGCCGCGACCCTGATCAGGTCCTCCTTGACCTTCGCCCCCGTCCACAGCGTGGCCCTCAGCTCGGCCCGGCGACCGGAGGCGGTCATCCAGCGCAGGCCGACCGGGACTCCCGATGCGTCGGTGACCAGCCACTGGGCCTCCCGGCCGGCGACCGCGGGCGCGGCGACCGTGTGCACCCCGGGGGCGAGGGACTCGCCGGGGCCGCGCAGCAGTTCGAGCTTCAGGGTGGGGACGGCGTTCTCGACGACGGTCGTGGTGGCGGCGGTGGTGACGGACCGTCCGTCGCCGTTCGCGTAGCCGACGGCCGGTCGGGCCAGCCACGGCGGCAGCCAGCCGAAGCGGGCCTCGGCGCTCAGCGGGCCGGTGGACGCCGTCGGCGTCGGGACGGTGGTCGGGGACGGCGTGGGCGAGGCCGGGGCGGTCGGCGGGGGGACGGCCGGTGCGGGAGGCCCGCCGGCCGGGCGCAACAGCAGCACGCCGGCCAGCACGGCGGCGGTCGACCCGGCCACCACGCCGATCAGCGCCTGCCGGCGGCGGCGCAGCCGGACCCGCCCGCGGGCGATCACCGCCGAGGTGTCGAGCGCGGCGGGCGGCGCCGGGGTCTCGGCGAGGGCGCCCAGCCGGGCGGTGAGATCACGCTGCTCGTGCGTCCTCATGACGTCCTCTCGGCGGTGGTGGGGCGAGCGGCGAGCGTCGTCCGGAGGGTGGCGAGAGCGCGCGAGGTCTGGCTCTTCACATTGCCCGAGGAGCAGCGCATCGCCTCGGCGGTCTGATCGACCGTGAGGTCGCAGTAGTACCGGAGCACCACGGTGGCGCGTTGCCTGGGCGGCAGCGCGGCCAGCGCCCTGCGCAGGTCGAGCTGGACGTCGAGGTCGGCGGCCACCGAGGCGACGTCCACCGGCGTCGCGGTCCGCGACGTCCGCCGCCACCAGGACGAGCGCTGCTCGGCGAGGAAGGTGTTGACCAGCACCCTGCGGGCGTAGCCGTCCAGGTTCTCGACCCGGCCGGCCCGTGACCAGTTCACGTACAGCTTGGTCGCGCACTCCTGCACCAGGTCGTCGGCCCGGTGCCAGTCCCCGCACAGCAGATAGGCGACCTTGCGCAGCCAGCCGCTCCTGGAGGCCACGTACTCCGTGAACTCCGCGTCGCGCGTCCGCTTCGCCATCCGCACCCCCTCTCGTCGTGGTGGCGACGCACAGCCGCGCCGTCCGCCGCTCTAATGCGGGCACCGGCCGGAAGGTTGCACGCGCGGCGCGCACGTAGGCTTTCCGGCATGCCCAACGGCCGGTACTCGCTCCACGACCCTCATGACCACGTCCCGCTCGGGGAGGAGCGCTTCAGCTGCGCGCCCGGGGCGGCCGGGTGGCGGTACGTCTCCAAGACCTACGCGCCGGACGGCCGGGTGCTCGGCAGCACCGACCTCACGCTGGACTCGCGCGCCCGGCCGCTGCGGATGGAGCTGCGGGCCGGGGGCTGGCAGGTGCGCGGCGGAGCGGTGGACGGGGTGGCCTGGGTCCGCACCGACGCGGCCGACCCCGGCGGCGAGCACGCGGCGGAGGGCCACGACCGGGCGCACGCCTTCACCGGCCGCTCGCCGGGCTTCCTGGTCGCCACCGCCCGGCTGCTGAGGCTGGCGGAGGGGGCGAGCGCGCGGGTGCGGCTGGTGGCCTTCACCGAGCCGGTGCTGGCTCCGCGCACCCTCGACCAGGGGTGGCTGCTGGAGGGCGTCGACACCCACGAGACGGATTCCGGGCCGCTGCTGGTCGAGCGGTACCAGGTGGCGGACCTGGAGACGGGCGAGCAGCAGGTGGTGCACCTGGCGGGGGACGTGGTGCTGGCGGCGGAGGGGATCGAGCTGGAGGAGCTGGCGTCGCCGCCGAACGCCTGGCGGGTGGGGGCGGAGGAGGAGTAGCGGTCCGGTAGGG
>NZ_JBIVVI010001337.1:0-2309 GCF_044757675.1 Kitasatospora sp. NPDC091257 | reverse complement strand
GGTCCCCGAGGCGGCGGACACCCCCGTCCGCCGCCTTATTGTTCAGGCATGACCGCTGACTCCGGCCCCACCGCCGACCTCCCGTCCGCCCGGCCCCCGCAGCCCCACGCGCCCCGGCCGACCACGACGCCCGTCACCCAGGCCGTCATCCTGGCCGGCGGCCAGGGCTCCCGGCTGCGCCCCTACACGGACGACCGCCCGAAGCCGCTGGTCGAGATCCCCGGGACGGGCACGCCGATCCTCGGCCACCAGCTGGCCTGGCTGGCCGAGGAGGGCGTCACCGACGTCGTGATCTCCTGCGGGCACCTCGCCGACGTGCTGGAGGAGTGGCTGGACAAGGCGGACCTGCCGCTGCGGGTGCGCACGGTGGTCGAGGCGGAGCCGCTCGGGCGCGGTGGCGGGCTCAAGTACGCGGCCAAGGCGCTGCCCCGCCCGGACGAGCCCTGGTACGCCACCAACGGCGACATCTGGACCCGCTTCAGCCTGCGCGAGATGGCCGCCTTCCACCACGAGCGGGACGCCGTCGCGACGCTCGCGCTGGCCCGGCCGCGGATCCCCTGGGGCGCGGTGGAGACCGACCAGTTCGGCAACGTGCTGGACTTCATCGAGGCCCCGCCCTCGCCCTTCCTGATCAACGCCGGCCTGTACGTGTTCAGCCCGGAGTTCGCCGGGCTGCTGCCGGACGTGGGCGACCACGAGCGCACCACCTTCCCCCAGCTGGCCCGCGGCAAGCGGCTGGCGGGCTACCAGCTGCCGCAGGGCGTGTACTGGCGGGCCATCGACACCGCCAAGGACCTCACCGAGGCGGCCAAGGAGCTCGCCTCCGGCGCCGGCCGGGCACCCCGGTAGCCGACGGGCACCGCAGGCCCGTCCGCACCGGGACCGGACGGCCGCAGGCCCGCCCGGCTGCCCACCCGCACACGGACGCCCTCGCCCCACCGCACGCGCACGGCGATCGGCCGGGTGCTCCCCCACGGAGCACCCGGCCGATCGCCGTTACCGGGGCCTCAGGTCGCGGTCGGCGCCCCCGGGTGGGAGGCCCGGCCGCCGGACAGGTCGGCCAGCGGCGCGCTGCCCAGCACTCCGCCGAGCAGCCCGCCGGAGCTCGGGCTGGACTTGGACCCCGGCCCCGCGCCGCCGGCACCCGGGGTGCTGCGCGACGCGGGCGCCGTGCCGCCCGGGCCGGTGGGCGGCGCGGGCGCGGCCGGGGAGGCGCCCGACCCGGCCTCCGCCCTGCCCGAGTGCCCCTTGCCGCTCGGCGTCGGGGTGGCGGGCTTGGCGGGCGGCGTGGTGGCCGGGGTGGTCGCGCTCGGGGTCGGGGTGGCCGGGCGCGGGGCGGCGGGCGGGGGTGTGGTGGACGTGCCCTTGCCGCTGCCGGCGGCGCCGGACGGACTGCCGGACGGCCAGACCGGGGTGCCGTAGTCGGTGGCCGGACGGTCCGGCGCCTGGTGCGCCCGGGCGCCGGTGCGGACGGCGGCGCCGAGCATCGAGCCGAGCAGCAGGGTCAGGCCGACCACGACCGTGGTGACCACGGCGCCGCGGCGCAGCACCCGGCGGCGCAGTGCCCCGGAGGTGTCCGCGCCGAACCGGCGCCAGGCCTCCAGGCCGAGCCGCCCGTCCAGCGAGGCGAACGGCGCCCCGGCGATCAGCAGCGGGCTCCACGCCGCGAGGAAGATCAGGTCCGGGGTGTCGTAGACCGGGACGGCCCGCCAGCTGACGGTGAACAGCAGCGCGGCGGAGAGCGCCATCGCGGCGCCGGCGGCGAGCCGCTGCCAGAGGCCGAGGACGGTCAGCACGCCGACCACGATCTGGGTGAACGACACCGCCAGGCCGGCGCCCACCGGGTGCGCCATGGCGAAGGCCAGCAGCGGCTCGGCGACCTTCCAGGGGTGCAGCGAGGAGAGCCAGCGCATCATCGAACCGCGCTCGCCGCCGTCGAAGTACACCGGGTCGCAGAGCTTGCTGAACCCGGCGTAGACCGAGAGCGAGCCGAGGACGGCGCGCAGCGGCAGCAGCACCAGGCCGAGGTCGACCCGGCGGCCGGGGTACCAGGGCTGCTTGCCCGCGGCGTCGGCGGCGGAGACCTCGGGCAGCTCGCCGCTCGGGGTCCAGCCGTGCGGCTCGCCGACCGGGCCGACGCCCGCGTCGGTGGCGGTGCCGGCGCCCTCGCGGGGCTGGCGCGGGACGGCCCGGGCGCCCGCGAGGGAGGGGAGCGCCCGGGTGTCCGGCTCGACCAGGCGGACGCCGCCGGCCGGGGTGCCGCCGAGGCGTACCGCTTCCAGCAGCTGGGTGGCCGCGAGGTCCCCGGG
>NZ_JBIVVI010001336.1:0-2310 GCF_044757675.1 Kitasatospora sp. NPDC091257 | reverse complement strand
ATGCCCCGGCCCCCCCCGAGATCTCCACGACTACGACCACTCTTCCCCCACCCGCCGCTCTTCCGATCGGCGGGGGCCGGGGGCCGGAACGAAACCGGGACGGCGCAGGCCGCCCGGTCGAGTCGACCCGGGCGGCCTGCGCCGCTGTTCGGCTGTTCGGCTCCTCAGCTCCTCAGCTCCTCAGCTCCTCAGCCGTACGGACCGTCAGCCGTGGCGGCCGCGACGACGACGGGCGGCCAGCACGGCCAGGCCGCCGAGGCCGAGCAGGCCGACGCCCGCCACGCCGAAGACCACCGGGGCGTTGCCCGCGCCGGTGGAGGGCAACTCACCGCCGCCACCGGGGTGGTGGCTGGTCGGCTGCCCGGTCGGACGGTGGCTGGTCGGGGCCGGACCGGCACTCGACGTCGTCGCACTGGCCGACGGCGAGGTCGGCGCGGGTGAGGTCGGCGACGGGGACGTCGGGGTCGGAGACGTCGGCGACGGGGACGTCGGGCTCGGAGACGTCGGCGACGGCGACGTGGGGGACGGTGAGGTCGGCGACGGGGACGTCGGGCTCGGAGATGTCGGGGACGGCGAGGTCGGCGAGGGCGAAGGCGTCGGTGAGGTCGGCGACGGGCTGGGCGTCACGACGCAGTCCGGCAGGTCGCCGTCGAACGGGTAGCTGTGGATCTCGTAGCCGCCGGTGCCGGTGTGGATCAGGTTGCCCGCGAGGTACACCCGGCCGTTCATGCCCGGCTGGGCGATGGTCGTGGTGCCGCCGGGGTTGCCGGCCATGACCGAGCCCTGGAACTGGGCGCTGCCGAGGATCTGCGCCGAGGTCGCGGTCGGGAAGTTGTACATGAGCTTCGAGCGCATGTCGGTGGTCTGGTCGCCGGCCAGCCCGGTACCGGTGTAGGTGTTGATGATCGGGCTGTCCCCGAGCATGTTCACCACGACGGTGGCGCCGGCCGGGATGTTGTTGAAGACCAGGCCGATCTGCCCGCCGGACGGCGAGGCGAGGTTCTGGGTGACGTTGAAGACCTGCTTCATGCTGGTCCCGTCACCGGTGAAGGTCGCCTGACTGGAGGAGATGTCGACGGTGCCGGTCGCGGTGGCCCGGCCGACGCAGTCGGACACCTCCTCGATCTGGGTCAGCACCGTCTGGTACGGCGCGGCGGCGTTCGGGTCCTGGATCGACTCGCCGGTGGGGTCGATGTTCACGGTGCCGGTGACGGAGCCCGCGTGCCGCAGGTTGCCGAAGGCCGGCCCGTGCGAGTCACTGCCGCCGATCAGGATCGCGTTGCCGGTCACCACGTCGACGTTGCCACCGGTGGTCACGAAGTCGCTGCCGTTCGGCGGCACCACGCGCGAACCGACACCGACGACGCCCATGTTGTAGATGCCGCCGCCGTTCTTGTCGACGGTCAGGTTCCCCAGCGCGACGATCTTGCCCTCGGCCTCCGCGGCCCGGCCGTTCACGGTGTAGTTGCCACCGGTGAAGACGTTGATGGTGGAGTCGCGGCCGGTGAAGTCGCCGTTGTTGGGCGGCGGCCAGGTGGCGGGGCAGTCGGGTCCCGTGCAGGCGCCCAGCGGCGGGGCCAGCGGAGCGGCCGAACCGACCGTCAGCACCGCGGCCAGCGGCAGCGCGGTGACGGCGGTCGCCACCGCGATCCTGATGGCCCGGCGCCCGCGCGTCGCCGGAGTTCTCACGGCGGTCGTTCTGTGATCCGGCGAACCGGTGGCCTGATCCATCGACAATTCCTCCGTGCACGAGAAAAGGGCGAGACCGGATGACCCGCCACGTTCCATACGATCTGCTGGCGATCCCATAGATCCGGGATATCCAATACCAAAACGGACTTATCGCAGCCTACAGACCCTCAGATCGGATCCGAAACTCATACGTACGGAGCAGGGATCCCCAGGGCGGGCGCCGACCGGCGGCGAGGGCCTAGGTTGGGAGGCATGACCACCGAGGCCCAGGAACAGAGCGCGCCGCTCGTCTCCGTCGCGTCCGCCGACGCCGTACTGCGGCATCCCGAGGCGGGCGAGCACCTGCTGACCGCCATGGAGCGGGAACGCGCCGCGCGCTTCCGGCACGAGTCCGGTCGGATCGACTTCACCGCCGGGCACCTGCTGGTCCGGCTCTGCGCCGCCCGGCTGCTCGACGTACCGGTGGCCGGCCTCGTCCTCGCCCAGCAGTGCCCGGACTGCGGGCTCGCCGACCACGGCAAGCCAGGGCGGCCTGGCCGCCGACGGCCGCTGCAAGTCCTTCGCGGCGGCGGCGGACGGCACCGGCTGGTCCGAGGGCGTCGGCGTCCTGCTACTGGA
>NZ_JBIVVI010001335.1:0-2311 GCF_044757675.1 Kitasatospora sp. NPDC091257 | reverse complement strand
CCGACTTCCGCGGGGTGCTGAAGCGGACCAGGTCCGCCGCGCTCGCCGCCCTGAGCCGTCCCGACGCCCCGGCCGAGCGGCTCGCCGCCCACCTCGGCCTGCCCGCGGACACCGGAGCCGGACCGCTCTACCAGGCCGTCTTCGTCCACCAGAGCCAGAACGACCTCGCGGACGGCTCCGGCGAACCCGCGCTGCCCGCGGGCGTCCGCACCACGAGCATGGACTCCGGCTTCGAGCAGGCCAAGACCGACCTGCTGCTCGACAGCTGGCGCACCGCCGACGGCGGCATCACGCTCTCCTTCTGCTACGACCGCGAGCTCTTCGACCGGGAGACCGTCGAGGCGCTCGGCGGCCGGTGCCGCGAGCTGTACACGCGGATCGTCGAGGACCCGGAACTCCCCCTGCACGGCGACTGGTTCGTCGGAGCGCGGGAGCGGGCGGCGCTGCTCGCCCTGGGCGCGGGGCCGACGGCTCCCGCCACCGTGCGAACGGTGCTGGAGCGGTTCGCGGACCAGGTCGCCGCGCGGCCGGACGCGCCCGCCCTGGACTGCGACGGCCGGACGCTGTCCTACGCCGAACTCGACCGGCGGTCCACCGAACTGGCGCACCGGCTCGGCCCGGTGGCCGGCCGGGTGGTCGCGGTGTCGATGGCGCCCTCCTTCGACCTGGTCGTCGCCCTGACCGCGGTCTGGAAGGCCGGCGCCGCCTACCTCCCGCTCGACCCGGCCCACCCCGAGGACCGCCGCGCCCTGATGGTCCGCGAGGCCGACGCCGTCCTCACCCTCACCGGCGCGGACCTGCCCGGCGCCGGTACCGCCGATCTGCCCGGCGCCGGGACCGCCGACCTCGCCCGGCCCGACCCGCGGGGCCTGGCCTACGTCCTCTACACCTCCGGGTCCACCGGCACGCCGAAGGCCGTCGCCGTCGACCATTCGGCGGTGTCCGCCCGGGTCGACTGGATGACGGGCCCGGACGGCTACGCGCTGGGCCCCGCCGACCGGATCGTCCAGTTCGCCTCCCTCGGCTTCGACACCCACGTGGAGGAGCTCTGGCCGGCCCTGGCGGCCGGGGCATGCGTGGTGCTGCTGCCCGGCGGCGGCCGGACCCTGCCCGACCTGCTGGACGGCCCGTCCGGCCGGTCCGTCACCGTGCTCGACCTGCCGACCGCCTACTGGGAGGAGCTCGTCGGCCTCGGCGAGCAGACCCGTTGGCCGGAGGCACTGCGCCTGGTGGTCATCGGCGGTTCCGAGGCGCGCGCCGACACGGTCGCCCGGTGGCGCCGACGGCACGGGGACGCCGTCCGGCTCGTGAACACCTACGGCCCCACCGAGGCCACCGTGATCGTCACCGCGGCCGAGCTGACGGCGGCCGACACCGAGCGCCGGCCCTCGCTGGGCCGCCCGCTGCCCGGGGTCGGGCTGCACGTGCTGGACGAGCGCGGCGGGCTGCTGCCCCGGGGAGCCGAGGGCGAGCTGTACATCGGCGGCAGCGGCCTGGCCCGGGGCTACCTGGGCCGGCCCGACCTGACCGCGACCGCCTTCGTACCCGATCCGTTCCTCGGCGGCGTGATGTACCGCACCGGGGACCGCGCCCGGTGGCGGGCGGACGGCCGGCTGGAGTTCCTGGGGCGCGGCGACGCCCAGCTGAAGCTGCGCGGCTACCGGATCGAGCCCGCGGAGATCGAGTCCGCGCTGACCGCGCACCCGGCCGTCGCGCAGGCCGCCGTGCTGGTCCGCGACGGCCGGAGACTGCTGGCGTACGCCGTCCCGTGCCCGGGTGCCGAGCCCGGACCGGCCGAGCTGCGCGAGCACCTCGCCCTGCGGCTTCCCGCCTACATGGTCCCGGACACCGTGCTCACCCTGGCCCGGCTGCCGCTGACCCCGAACGGCAAACCCGACCTCGCGGCCCTGCCCGACCCCGGGCCGGCCGCCGGGTCGGGCTACGTCGCGCCGCGCACCGACGCCGAGCAGCTGGTCACCGACCTGTGGCAGGAGGTCCTCGGAGTCCCGCGGGTCGGGGTGTTCGACGACTTCCTCGCGCTCGGCGGGGACTCCCTCCTGGTCACCCGGGTCGCCGCGCGGATCCGGGCCGGGATCGGACTCGACATCCCCATCCGCGACGTGTTCGAGAGCAGCACACCGGCCGCCCTCGCGGCCCGGATCGAGGCGCTGCTGATCGCCGAGATCGACGCGCTCACCGAGGAGGAGGCGGCCGGGCGCCTCTCCGGCTGAGCGGGCGGGGCCCGGCTTCCGCGCGCAGTGGAAGCCGGGCCCCGAGGGCGCTCCGGGGGCGTTCCGGGGGCGTTCCGGGG
>NZ_JBIVVI010001334.1:0-2311 GCF_044757675.1 Kitasatospora sp. NPDC091257 | reverse complement strand
GGCCTCGCCCGCGCCTACGCCCGCGCGATCCACGACCTCAACACCGAGATGGCCGCAGAACCCGGCTGGCACCCCCTACCCCAACGCATGGAACAGCTCCGCCGCGCCATCGCACTCGAACCGGCCGACCCCGACCGCGCGACCCTCCGCCGCCGCACCCCGACACCTGCCGCCGGCCCCGAGGCAACGGCACAGGCTAGGGCGTTTCCTGCCGATCATCTGATCGTTGGTAGATGCGTGTCGTAAACCGATGCGCAGTGGGCGCGGATAGAGCCGTTGTTACCGGACCGATCACCGAGGCGGGGTGGGCGGTGGCGTGATCACCGGCAGGTGATCGACGCGATCGCGTGGAAGTGCCGTACGGGGGCGCCGTGGATGGCGCCGCCCCGGAGTTCGGTCTATGGAGGGCGTCCACAACCGGTTGCAGACGGGACCTGGGAGGGCGTGTTCACCGCGCTCCTGGAACAGGCGGATGCCGAGGGCAACCTGGGCTGGGTCGTCGCCGTCGACTCGACGATCGTGCACGCCCACCAGCACGCGGCCGGGGCCCGTCAGAAGGGGCCCGGCCGGCAAACCGCATGACCATGCCCTCGGACGCTCCCGCGGCGGGCTGGCCAGAAAGATCCACCTCGCCTGCGACGGACGCGGCCGCCGCTCGCCTTCGCCGTTGCCGACGGCACCCGCAAGGACTGCACCCAGGCCGAAACGGTGATCGCCCTCATCCGGGTGCGTACCGGGCGCGGGTCCGGCACGCACCCGGCCCAAACGCGTCGCCGCCGACAAAGGCTTCAGCATGCACCACCAGCCTCTACGATGCCTCGTCCACGGATCGTTCCAGTAACAGTTGCGATCAACCGCCCATCGTCTCCTTGAAGCTGCGGAAATTGTAGGGACCTTCCGCACCTCGGCTCCCGGGCCAGGTGCAAGACAAGAGGCAGGCTTGGGGGTGGAAATGGCCGATATGGCGCTGCTCGTTGTCAGGTGTGTGACGGCGAGGCAGCACAGCGGATCGTGCTGCTCGCGGTCGAAGACACGGATGAGCTCATCGGCGGAGCGTTCTGTCGTAGACGTCCATCACCGCCGATCACCCAGTGGGCTCCAGTGGCGAGCGCCGGGACTCCCAGGGCACGAACGCCTTTGGCAGCTGCCGCCAGGCACACCCGGCCCACTAAACGTAGAAGATCGCATCGACGATCCACCGCTGCGAATGCTTCACTCGCCGCCCTCCTTTCAGCCCCACCCGCGCCGCCGGGGTTACCTTCCACCCGCCGTAGCCAACACCGGCAACGTTGGCCGTTCCCCGCCCCATGGGGAGCGGCCAACTGGGGTTTAGCGGGTGGGGCGGTGGGCTTCGACGATCACGCAGCCCAGTTTCTCCGTGTAGATGGACAAGCCGGTCGGAAGGAGCTGGTCCATCTGGACGGTGTAATCCGGTCCGTAGTGGCTGGCCAGGAGTTCCTTGTCCTCTTCGTACCGGGACTGGATCCACTCCATGTTCTTCCTGGTCTCGGCGGTGACGTCGTGGACCTGGACGGCCTCGAAGCCGGCGCGGGTGACCAGGTCGCCGTAGTCCTGGGGGTGCAGGAGCGAGGAGAACGCGAATCCCTGGGTGAGGAGGTCCCACTCGTGGCCGGTCAACTGCTCGCGTTCGACGAAGTCGGTGAGGACCACCCGGCCTCCGGGCTTGAGCGTGCGGTGGATTTCCCGCAACACCTGGAGGCGGTCGGGCACGTGGAACAGCATCTCGACCGCCCACGCGGCGTCGAACGTCCCGGATTCGTAGGGCAGTTCCATGGCGTCGGCGTGGACAAACTCAAGGCGGGACGACAGGCCCGCGGCCCGGGACTTCGCTGCGGCGGTGTCGACCTGAGAGGAGCTGATGTTCACCCCAAGGATCCGGGCGCGGGTCTGTTCGGCCAGGCGCATCGCCGGGTGTCCGGTGCCGCAGCCCACGTCGAGCAGGTAGTCCTCGTCCTTCAACCGAAGGAGCGAGATCAGGCGGTCCGTCAGGCGGCTCTGTGCCGCGGTCATCGACGAGGTGTCGTCCTGCTCCCAGATCCCGAAGTGAATGTCCTCCCCGAAGAGCGAGGCGAAGAACGGCCCCATCTGCTCGTAGAAGCCCCCGACCGATTCACTCGACGGGTATGCCTTGCTCCTGTGATCGCTGTCCACGACGACTCCATTCCAATTGTTGAACGGTTTCCGGTGTCCCTCCAAGGGGCCCGGCTGTGGTGCGCTTCAGTGCCGGCCCCGGCTGCCGCTTTCATCAGGCAGGCGGCGTTCTCGGTCGGCGTGGGTGACGGTCCCGATG
>NZ_JBIVVI010001333.1:0-2320 GCF_044757675.1 Kitasatospora sp. NPDC091257 | reverse complement strand
TACCCGACGCTCTTCCGATCGGTGCGGCGCCGGGAGGCGGGGGCAGGGTGGCCCGGATGCCACTGTGGCACGACAGCGAACAGATTTCAAAATCTGTTCGCTGTCGTCTGTTATCTGAAAGTTGAACTCTGTCTGTTGTCATTTGTTCGGACGAACGCCCCCCGGATCAGCCACCCCGCCCCAGCTGCCCGAACGGTCGCGGCACGGCTGCCCGCCGGCCGTCAGCGGGCGACCCGGCCGCGAGTCTCGTACGCGAAATCGGTGAACTCGGGGTGGCGGAGCATCCAGCCCTTGATGAAGGGGCAGGTCGCCAGCACGGCCAGGCCTCGGGCGCGGGCGTCGTCCAGGGCCGCGCGGGCCAGCGCACTGCCGATGCCCCGGCCCTCGAAGGCGGGCTCGACCACGGTGTGCGGATAGACCACCAGCTGGTCGCCGCGCAGGTACTCGGCGAAGCCCGTCGGCCGGTCGTCCTCCCAGGCCTCGAAGCGGTTGCGGGCTTCCACGTCACGTACCGAGAGGGTCATCGAGGCTCCTCACCGCCGGAGAGCCGCGGCCGGGCCCGGCCCCGGTCCGTCATCGGGCGACCGGGGCCGCCCCGCCCGTCGATCGCCGGTCGTCCCCGTACCCGTCCCCTCCGTCTCCGCCTCCGCCCGCTCCGTCCATGTCTTCTTCGCGGCGGCCGTCGGCTCACCGGCCGCGCTCCCGACCGGCGCCCAGGCCTCGCGTCCGCCCGGCGCCCGCAGCAGGTAGGCACGGGCGGGCGGCACGTTGCGCCACACCGTGCGCTCGCCCAGGCCGTACGCCGCCTCGAACCCCCGCAGCAGCCGCACCACCGCCCGGTGGCGGGCGCCCCGGCGGGGGCCCGAGGTGAGGGTGCGCGCCGTCGTCGTGCCGAGGTACCCGAAGTACGTCAGCTCGCCGCCGGGCGCCAGCAGCCGCAGGTAGAGGTCGAGGATGTCGCGTACCCGCGCGGGCTCGAAGTTGGTGAACGGCAGCCCGGACACGATCGCGTCGTACCGCTGCGCGCAGTCCTCCGGCCGGGCCCCCTCCGGCTCCGCCGCACGGGACTCCGGAAGCTCCTCGACCCGGCAGGCCGACAGCCGCAGCCCGATGCCGGGGTGGCGCGCGGCCAGGACGGGGTCCTCCCGGAGCCGCTCCGCGAACCGCGGGTTGGCCTCGACGACGTGCAACCGGTCGCCCGGGCGCAGCACTCGGGCGAGCCGGCGGGTCACCACGCCCGTTCCGGCGCCGACCTCCAGCACCGAGATCGGACGGTTCGGGCGGCTGGTGACCGGTACCACCAGCGCGTTCACCAGCTCAGGGCCGCTCGGGGCCAGCGCGCCGGTGTCGTGGAAGGTGCGCAGGGCCTCGGCGAGGAACAGCAGGCGGTCCCCGCCGGCGGACGAACCGTACCGGGGGGAAAGGGACTTGGGGCCGTGGTGGAGCCGTTCACTGGTCATGCCCTCGACGCTAGGCAGCACGGGGCCGCCGCGAATCGGCCGGTCAGTGGCGCCGACCCCCGACGAAAGTCGAGGGTGCGGTTACCCGGAAGACAGAGGTGCTCCACGGTCGAGCGCCCCTAGCATCGAGCCCGAGGTACCGAACACCGAACGTGCGGAGAGCTTTCGGGGCGGGGGGAGAGGAAAGGAGGAGCGTCATGCGCAGGAGTGTGCTCGGCTGGTACGGGCCGGACCACCGGGCCGGGACCGATACCTTGTTGCTGCTCGGAGTGCTCGGCCTGGGCATCGAGGAGGCGTTGGTCCAGTGGACGCACTCCGACGGTCCACTGCGCCTGCCGCGCACGGTCGTTGCCGCGCTCGCCGCGCTCTCGCTCGTCTTCGCCCGCCGCTACCCGGTGGCCTCGGCCGTGCTGCCGGTGCTCACCGGCGGGTCGTTCAACCGGGCCTTCCCCGGCCTGTTCAGCGTCTTCCACCTCGCCTACCTGGGCCGGACCGGCCCGGCGGTGGCGGGCGGCGCGGCCATCGTGGTGGGCAGTGCGGCGGGTGCGAATTCGCTGATCGGCTGGGCCGGCACCGCCGGGTCCCAACTCCTCGTCCAGGCCGCCGTCCTGGCGGTCGCCCTGTGGCTGCACGGCAGACGGGTGCTGATCCGCACCCTGCATGAGCAGGTCGACGCGCTGCGCCGCGAGCGCGAGCTGCGTGCCGACCAGGCCCGAGCCGCCGAACGCGCCCGGATCGCCCGGGAGATGCACGACGTGCTGGCCCACCGGCATCCTCGTGAACACCCGTACCGTCCCGGTCACTTCGGCAGGTGGACGGCGTAGGCGGTGGGCAGCCGGTTGTCTGAGGCGCCGCCCATG
>NZ_JBIVVI010001332.1:0-2320 GCF_044757675.1 Kitasatospora sp. NPDC091257 | reverse complement strand
ATCCGCCCCCGCACCACCGAACTCCTCCGGCACGTGCACCGCGTGCAGGTCATTGCCCCGCAACGCCTCCAGCGCCTCCTGCGGGAACCGCCCCAGCTCGTCCACCTCCGCCGCGAACGGAGCGATCTTCGCCTCGGCCAGCGAACGCACCGCCTCACGGAGCATCCCGTGCTCCTCGGAGATCCGGAAGAGATCGAAGTCCTGGCTCATGATCGCCACTCCTGTTTCACGACGGTACTCAGTACCCTTCATTATGCATGCGCGCGGCAAAAAGGGAACTCAGTGCCTTCCCTTTGCGGCACTGAGTTCCCTATCCTTTTCGTGCCGAACTACTGCCGAACTTCTGCCGAACGAGCCGGTCCGAGCGCAGGGAGATGACAGCGTGATCCACTCAGCCATCGATGCCGACACCCGCAGCACGACGCTGTACTTCCAGCGCTGCACGTGGTGCAACAACCCGACCTTCCAGCGGCTGCTCTGCCCCACCTGCGGATCCACCGACCTCAGGCTGGAGCCCAGCGAGGGCACCGGCGTGGTGCGGCGCTGCGCGGTCGAACAGGCCCGGACGCCGCTGGTCCGTCAGAAGTCCCTGATCCGCATGGCGGAGGGCTTCGACGTCTGGTGCATCGTGGACGGGATGCGCAGCACCGTGCCGGTCGGCACCCGGGTGCGGCTGCTCCCCTCCCCCGACTCCGACCAGCCGGAACTGCGGCTGCTGCCGATGGAGCCGCCACCGCCGGTGCAGGACACCGAGCCGCGCCCGCTGCCGCCGGCCCAGGGCGGCTTCACCCAGCACCTCGCCACCCAGCACCTCGCGGCCTTCGTCGCGGAGTGATCCGCCGGGGGACCGTGCGGCGGGCGGGGCGGACGGCGCGCCCGGGGCGCTGCCGGAGAGCGACGGAGACGACGGAGACGACGGAGACGACGGAGGGCGTGGCACCGAGTACCACTCGGCGCCACGCCCTCCGCTGTCGTCCGGGGATCAGGCCTTGCGGGCCTTCACCTCGGCGGTGAGCTGCGGCAGCACCTCGAAGAGGTCGCCGACCACGCCGTAGTCGGCGAGCTCGAAGATCGGGGCCTCGGAGTCCTTGTTGACGGCCACGATGGTCTTCGAGGTCTGCATGCCGGCCCGGTGCTGGATCGCGCCCGAGATGCCGTTGGCCACGTACAGCTGCGGGGAGACCTGCTTGCCGGTCTGGCCGACCTGGCTGCTGTGCGGGTACCAGCCGGCGTCCACGGCGGCGCGCGAGGCGCCGACGGCCGCGCCCAGCGCGTCCGCGAGCTCCTCGACCACGCCGAAGCCCTCGGCGGCACCGACGCCGCGGCCGCCGGAGACCACGATGGCGGCCTCGGTCAGCTCCGGGCGGCCGGAGGACACGCGCGGGGTGCGCGAGGTCACCTTGGCGGCGTTGCCGGTGAACGCGACGGCGACGTTCTCCACCGCACCGGCGGCCGGGGCGGCCTCCGGGGCGACGGCGTTCGGCTTGACGGTGATGACCGGCGCACCCTTGGTGACCTTCGACTTCACCTGGAAGGACGCGGCGAACACCGACTGGGTGGCGACCGGGCCGCCGTCGCCGGCCTCCAGGTCGACGGCGTCGGTGATGATGCCGGAGCCGATCCGCAGCGCGACGCGCGCGGCGACCTCCTTGCCCTCGCCGGAGGACGTCACCAGCACGGCGGCGACGTCGCCGGCCCCGGCGATCTGGGCCAGGGCGTCCACCTTGGGGACGACCAGCTGGTCGGCGAACTCGGCGCCGTCGGCGACGTACACCTTCACCGCGCCGTACTCGCCGGCCTTCACCGCGATGTCGGCCGCGGCCGCACCGGCGCCGAGGACGACGGCGGACGGCTCGCCGATGCGGCGGGCCAGGGTCAGCAGCTCCAGGGCCGGCTTGCGGACCGCACCGTCGGCGTGGTCCACCAGAACCAGGATCTCAGCCATGATTCGTTGCTCCTGATCGATCGTTGGATGCGCGAACGGGTGGGACTAGATGAACTTCTGGTCGGCGAGGAAGGCGGCGAGCGACTTGCCGCCCTCGCCCTCGTCCTTGACGACCGTGCCCGCGGTCCGCGCCGGACGCGCCGCCACCGACTCGACCGCCGTCCACGAACCCGCCAGACCGACCTCGTCCGCCTCGATGCCCAGGTCGTCCAGGTCCAGCGACTGCACCGGCTTCTTCTTCGCCGCCATGATCCCCTTGAACGACGGGTACCGGGCCTCACCCGACTGGTCCGTCACCGAGACCACCGCCGGCAGCGCCGCCTCGACCAGCTCCGTCGCCGCGTCACCGTCACGACGACCCCGCACCACACCGCC
>NZ_JBIVVI010001331.1:0-2322 GCF_044757675.1 Kitasatospora sp. NPDC091257 | reverse complement strand
CCGGCCGACTCCGCGGCCCCGACGGCCTCCGGCACCCCCGGCCAGGCGTCGACGCAAGCGCCCGCACAGCCTCCCGCGCCCACCCCCGCCCCGGCTCCGGCCCGCGGACGCCGGCTCGGCGGCGAGTGGGAGAAGCACGAGCGGACCTTCATGGCCTGGCCCGCCTCCGAGAACGTCTGGGGCGAGCAGCTCGGGGCCGTCCGCCGGGACATCGCCTCGGTGGCCAGGGCCATCGGCGAGCGCGAACCGGTGGTCCTGCTCGTCCGCCCCGGCCAGGAGGCCTCGGCCCGCAACGCCTGCGGCTCGGACGTCGAGCTGCTCTCCGTCCCCGTGGACGACCTGTGGGCCCGCGACACCGTCCCGGTCTTCGTGGAGGAGGGCGGAAAGGTCCAGGGCGTGGACTTCAACTTCAGCGGCTGGGGCGGCAAGCAGGAGCACACCGACGACGGCCGGATCGCCCGCACCGTCCTGGAGACGTACGGGATCGAGCGGATCGAGACCCCGGTCACCGCCGAGGGCGGCTCCTTCGAGACCGACGGCGAGGGCACGCTGCTGGTCACCGAGAGCTCCGTGGTCAACGAGAACCGCAACCCGGGCCGCACCCGCGACGAGATCGAGGCGGAACTCAAGCGGGTGCTGGGCCTCACCAAGGTGATCTGGCTCGCGGGCGTCAAGGGCAAGGACATCACCGACGCCCACGTCGACTGCCTCGCCCGCTACGCCGCCCCCGGGGTCGTCCTGCTGGACCGGGCCTTCCCCGGCACCCCGCCGGACGTCTGGTCCCGCTCCGCCGACCAGGCCCGCGCCGTCCTCGCCGAGGCCACCGACGCCGCCGGCCGGAAGCTCAAGGTGATCGAGATCGGCCAGCCCGACCCGGACAGGATCACCGGCCGGGGCGACGCCTTCGTCTCCTCGTACATGAACTTCTACATCGGCAACAAGGGCGTCTACCTGCCGAAGTTCGGTGACGCCAAGGCGGACGGCCACGCCCAGGAGGTCTTCAAGGACCAGTTCCCGGGCCGCGAGATCGTCCCCCTGCCGATCGACACCATCGCCGGCGGCGGGGGCGGCATCCACTGCGCCACCCACGACCAGCCCGCCGGCTGACCCCGTCCCGCACCCGTCCCCCGCCGTCCCGCGCTGTCCCGCGCTGTCCCGCACCGTCCCGCACCGTCCCGCACCGAGGGAGAAGGGAACCCCTGTGCAGCTGACCCCCACCGAACGCGACCGGCTGCTGATCTTCACGGCCGCCGAACTCGCCCGCGCCCGCCGCGCCCGCGGCCTGCGGCTCAACGTCCCCGAGGCCGTGGCGCTCATCTCGGACACCGTCTGCGAGGCCGCCCGCGACGGCCTCCGGCTGGCCGAGGCCGTCCAGCGGGGACGCTCCGCCCTCGCCGCCGCCGATGTGCTGCCCGGCGTCCCCGACCTGGTCACCGAGATCCAGGTCGAGGCCGTCTTCGAGGACGGCACCCGGCTCGCCGTCATCGCCGACCCGTTCGGCGGCGGCACCCTCGGCACGGCCGCGCCGGGCGCCGTCCTCCACCACGGCGACGGCCGCACCGCGCCCGGACCGGAGGCCGTGCACACCCTTACCGTGCGCAACACCGCGAACGTGCCGATCTCGGTCACCTCGCACTTCCACTTCTTCGAGGTCAACCCGCGGCTCGCCTTCGACCGCGCCGCCGCCTACGGCACCCACCTCGCGGTGCCGGCCGGCTCCTCGGTGCGCTTCGACCCCGGCGCCACCGTCGAGGTCGACCTGGTGCCGATCGGCGGCGAGCGCGTCGCGATCGGTTTCGCGGGGCTCGTGGACGGCCCGCTGGACTCGCCGCGGGCACGGCAGGAGGCCCTGCGCCGGGCGGCCGAGCAGGGCTACCTCGGAGCAGTCGACGACGGGCAGGAGAACCAGCCGTGAGCAGCAGCATCGAAGCGTCCGAGTACACCGCCGTGCACGGCCCGCGCGCCGGGGACCGGGTCCGGCTCGGCGACAGCGGTCTGGTCGTCCGGGTCGAATCCGACTCCCAGCGGCCGGGTGACGAGTTCCTCGTCGGCTTCGGCAAGACCGCCCGCGACGGCCTGCACCTCAAGGCCGCCGCCGTCCGGGACACCTGCGACCTCGTCATCAGCAACGTGCTGGTGATCGACGCGATCCAGGGCATCCGCAAGACCTCGATCGGCATCCGGGAGGGCCGGATCGCCTCCATCGGGCGGGCCGGCAACCCGGACACCCTGGACGGCGTGGACGTGGTCGTCGGCACCGGGACGGCCATCGTCTCCGGCGAGGGCCTGATCGCCACCGCCGGCGCCGTCGACACCCATGTC
>NZ_JBIVVI010001330.1:0-2325 GCF_044757675.1 Kitasatospora sp. NPDC091257 | reverse complement strand
CAAAGCAACAGGCTAACCCGGACACCCCGGACACCCCGGCGACGTCCCGCCGGCCGCCCTCGCCCGGCTGCGGGAGGCGGCGGTGGCCACCGTCGGCCCCGCCGGTCTGCCGCCCGAGCGCCGCCCCGAGGCCGGTCCGGACGAGGTGCGGCTCATGTCCGCCTTCGCCTGGACCGCCGTCAGGGCCGGGGAGCGGCTACCTGCGGCGTGACCACGGGCCTGACGCCCGGCACGTCCTCCGCCGCGACCGGGTGGGTGATCCACACCCCGGGCTCCCAGTACGAGCCGAGGTCCCGTGCACGCTCGATCCGCAGCGTGGAGAGGCCTCCCGGGAAGACGTAGTCGCCGTCCTCCGGAAAGGCGAGGCCGGTCCAGCGTTCCCATTCGGCCACCGTCCCGGTGATCCGCGACGACTGTTCCGAGGCTCCGGCGATCGTGCCGCCGGCGCCCACCTGGGTGCGGATCCACGGGTCGAGCGGGGCCCCGTCCGCGCGCCGCCAGCCCGCGTACCGTTCGATTGGCACCAGCGGGTACCGGTCCTTCCAGGTGGGCCGCACCGGTACCAGCACCGTCTCCAGGGCGGCCCGCCGCGCCACTTGGCGCATCGCGTCGAGGAGCACGGTGGAGAATCCCTTGCGCTGGTAGTCCTCCGCGACCTCGATGCCCAGCGCGCACAGGGCGCCGGCGGTCCGGCCCGCCGCGCGGTCCGCGAACGCCCGGGCGATGGAGTCGTCCAGGCCGGGGCCGAGGTCGGCGGCCGTGCCGTCCCAGGTGCGCGGCAGCGAGCGTCCGGCGCCGGCCACCACCTCGCGCACGTCGTCGTACAGGACGAACTGGTAGTCGGGGAACTCCTCGAACAGCCGGTTCCAGTAGGCGTCGTTGACGTCTCCGTGCAGGTTGTACTCGGGCACGATGCCGGCGAACCGTTCCGGCATGCGGTCCCACAGTTCGGGGCGCTCCGCGTGGGTCACCACGACCAGGGCCATCGGACCGTTCTCCTCTCCTCGTGAACCTACGGGCCTGCGGGATCTGCGGGAGCTGCGGGACCTACGGGCCCCACCGGAACCACCGGAACCCACCGGAACCCACCGGACCTACGCGGGAACTTCGACGTCCCAGACGATGACGATCGGCAGCCCGTCCCAGGCCGCCCGTGCCGCGTCCGCGATGAACTCCTCGTAACCGCCGGGCGCGAGGCGTCCGTTGAAGAGCGGTTCGTGGCAGGCCCGCACCCGCAGCCCCGCTCCGGTGAACGCCTCCAGGTACCGCCCGGGGAGGTGGACGTGGTTGCGGATGAAGGCGAGCCGGTCGGAGCCGTGCACGAAGAGGCACTGCCCCTGCAGGGCGATGACGAACGGGTGCATGTCCGAGACGAGGATCCGCCCGCCCGGCCGGACCACCCGGGCCAGCTCGGACACTCCCGCCGCGAGGTCCGGCAGGTGGGTCATGGCCAGCGAGCAGACCGCGAGATCGACCGAGTCGTCATCGAGCGGCAGCTTTTCCAGGTGCCCGAGCCGGTACTCGGCCTCGGGGGCGCGCTCGCGGGCTCTGGCCAGCATCTCGGGCGACTGGTCCACGCCGATGGTGCGGTGCCCGCGGGAGACGAGGGCGCCGGTCTGGCGACCGGTGCCGCAGGCGGCGTCGAGGGCGGTGCCCGTGGGGAGGGTGTCGAGGATCCCGTGCAGCACGGGCTCCTCGACCTCGATGTAGGAGCTGGGCAGCGAGTCGTACACCGCCGACCAGGAGGCGTAGCCCTCGGCGGCGTCGAGTTCGCTGACGTCGGCGCCGCCGTCCGGCAGCCGCCCGTCACCCGACGCGAAGCGCCGGATGTCCTCGACGCGTTCCCGCAGGAACGTCTCGTCCCCGTCCACGGCGTGGCGCAGAAGTGCCAGCCCTTCGATTCCCAGGACGAGTTCCCGTACCCGGAATTCACTGCTCATGAGAGCCCCTTGTCGATGACCGGAGGTGACGGATTCGCGGTAGCCGGTCGGTGCGGCTGGATTTCGCCCTACCCCGTTCGGCCGGAAGAACGCGGCCTGCCCGGTCCGCTGTCCGAAAGGCGGCTCCGAATTGACCGGTTCACGGACCCGTTGCCCGGAATTCCCGCACCCCCTACCATGGCTTGCCGAATCGGCCGGAATACCCATTCGAGGGCCGATCGTTCTGCTGGGGAGGCGGAATGATAGAGGGATATGTCGGGCGGGAGAGCGTCACCTCGGGGGGAGAGCTGACGGTTCACGTCTCCACCGACGCCGCCCGGTTCCGGCTGAGGTTCTACCGGCTGGGCGCGGACCTGGACCTGGTGGCGGAGACCGGCTGGTACCC
>NZ_JBIVVI010001329.1:0-2326 GCF_044757675.1 Kitasatospora sp. NPDC091257 | reverse complement strand
CTCGACCGCCCCGGTGTGAGGGGGTGTCCGGACGCGGGGCCGCCACATCGATCCGTAGGCGGTCGGGCATTCCCGCCAACTCTCCCTCCCAGAAGGAGAGCTGGCGATTGACCAGGCTGTTGGGGTCCTCCGGGGCACCCAGGAGATCGTCCTGCCAGAGCGTGTAGTCGACGTACTGGATTGGTAGTTCGGGCCGGGCCGGCTCCTGCCCGAGGCGGCGCGCGGCGTATGCGAGTGCCAGATCGCGGTTCAGGGGGAGCAGCGACCATCCGTCGCAGGCGATGTGATGGATGGTCAGGAGCAGGACGTGTTCGTCCGCGGAGAGCCGGAACAGCTGGGCCCGTAGTGCCGTCTCGGCGGTGAGGTCGAAGGCGTGACCGGCCGCAGCGCTCAGCGCTTCGGACAGGCCTGCCTCGGTGACGCCGTCGACCGGCAGCTCGACCGGAGCCTCGTCCGGGTCCAGGACGACCTGCTGGGGTCGGCCGTCCCAGTCGGGGTAAGCGGTGCGCAGACTCTCGTGCCAGGTGACCAGGTCGTCGAGGGCGAGTCGCAGGGCGGACAGGTCGAGGTCGCCGCGCAGCCGGTAGGCCATCGGCATGTTGTAGTGTCCGGCCGCGCCGTGCAGGCGGTTCAGGAACCAGAGGCGCCGCTGGGTCTGCGAGAGCGGGATCTCCGCCGGACGGCCCCGGGGGCGCAGTGGCGGGCGTCGGCTGCCGGAGCCCTGCTCCAGGTGCTCGGTGAGTTGGGCGACGGTCGGGGCCTCGAAGATCGTCCGGACCGGGACCTCCACGTCCAGGGCGGCCCGGATGCGACCGGCGAGCCGGGTGGCCAGCAGGGAGTGGCCGCCCAACTCGAAGAAGGAGTCGTCGATGGTGACCCGGTCGAGCCCGAGCACCTGGGCGAACACCGCGCAGAGGATCTCCTCCCGTTGGCCTCGCGGGGCGCGGCCCTTCTTCGCACTCATGGTCAGCTCCCGCTGACGGCGGTGCGGACCTGGGCGGGCCACGCTGCGGTGTCGAGGCCGTACTGGCAGAGGAAGGCGTAGACGAGCCGCTCCAGGCCGAATCCGACGCAGCCGCTCCGGGTCGGGCCGTTCGCACCGTGGTCGATGCCGAAAGCCTTGCCGAAGAGGTCGTCGTGGAAGTTGAAGGAGCCGACGGCGATCGTCTTCCCGGGCGCGACGTGGAGCCGCAGCTCGTACTTGAGCTCCATCAGCCGCTGGGACCAGATCCGCTCGGAGGTGTCCGCGCCGCAGAAGAACGGATCGTTGCCCACCTCGCAGAAGCCGCTCAGGCCGAGCTCCTCGACGAAGGCGAAGACCTTCCGCATGAAGCGCTCACGGGAGTCCAGCACGTCTTCCCGGGAGCCCATGAAGACCATCTCCCGGATGGTGAAGTCCCAGAGCCGCTCCAGGCTGGTGGCGTATGCCGCCTCGAAGCGGAACGACTTGCCGCGCGAGGTGACCACGTGGAGCCGGCCCGCCTCCAGTGTGCGGTCGCGGTACTGGTTGAAGGTGTGGTAGCACATCGTGGGCGGCAGGCAGTAGTCGACGTTGCCGCAGGAGTCCAGCACCGCGGAGTCGATGCCGGTGACGGCCTGCCGCTCCTGGAAGGCGCGGTAGACGTCCAGGTCGTTGCGCAGCCTGGTGACGAACATCAGGTGCTGCGGGAAGGCCTTGAAGTAGCCCGCCGTCTCCAGCGCCTTCGTTCTGATCAGAGTCGGGTAACGGTACTCCCGGACTTCGTGGTCCTCGGCCAGCAGGTCACAGACGGCCCGGTCGAAGTAGGTGAAGAGCGAGAGCAGCGGCTCGCCGACGGCGACCTGACCCTCACCGACCTCCGTCACCGCGCCGGTCTCGGAGAGGAGTTCGAAGACGTCCTGGTGCGGGGTGCGCTGGTGCGGCGAGGTCCAGACGGCCTTGGCCGGCGTCACCCACTGCCTTCGGACGTCGTTGTCCACCATGGAGTTGACCTTCTCGGTCAGGGCGTCGTGCGGGAGCGGTTGCCCGGAGCGGAGTGTCACGGAGCGCACCTCGTCGCCCTCCACGGGCACCACGAAGCCGGTGATCTCGGGCGACACGAAGAAGAGTCGGCGCTCGATCTCGGCGGCCAGCGCTCCGGGGATCGGGCTGCGAAGGTCGATCCGGGTGAGGACCTCGTCGGGGTGCGTCATCGTGGTTCTTTCCTCGCCGATGGGAGAACGGTCGGACGGGCCGGGGCGGGGGGGCGGGGGCCCCCCCCGGCCCCCGGGGGGGCAAGGCCCCCCGAGCCGGCCGCGCCGTGACCCCGCGGGCCAGACCCTCGACCCTGGGGGAGTTGTGGAAGTC
>NZ_JBIVVI010001328.1:0-2329 GCF_044757675.1 Kitasatospora sp. NPDC091257 | reverse complement strand
CCCACGGGGTGCGGGCCGGCCGCGTTGCCGGAGCACTCGGCGCACACCACGACACCGTCCGTGCGGGTCCGGCGGGACGGACGCTCCGGCGGAACTCAGGCCCGCCGGGGCGCCGGCCGCCGTCACCTACACTGCGGCCATGACTGGCTTACTACGCCTATGGGTTGCGCGAGGAGCTTCCTCGCCCGGTGACATGCCTCGACGGTCGGGAATCATGGCAGCCGTAGCACTCGTGCTGCTGGCGGCGGATTTCGTCACCAAACAGATAGCGCTGACACATTTCTCGGGGAGCGATCCGACAGAGGCCCTCGGTGGGCTTCTGAAATTCACGCTGGTCTTCAACTCGGGTGGAGCATTCTCCATCGGCGAGGGGGAGGCATGGTTCTTCACCACGGTGAAGATCGTGGTCGTCGTCGCCATGCTGGTGGTGTCGCCACGAATCCGCACCCCCGTCTGGGCGGTCTCCTTCGGGCTGGTCATCGCCGGGGCAGCCGGAAATCTCGTCGACCGGTTGTTCCGGGCCCCCTCCCCGTGGCAGGGACGCGTCGTGGACTGGATCCAACTGCCGCACTGGCCGGTCTTCAACCTCGCCGACTGTGGCGTGGTGTGCGGCAGCGCCCTGGTGATGTGGGCCTCGACACGAGGCATCCGCCTGAACGGCACGCTCGCGTCCGACGCGCCGGCCGAGGCGGGCGCGTCGGAGCGGACTGCCGAGAGGAGGGGCCAGTAGGGCAATGGGCCTTCCGGCCGGGCAGTAACGCTGCCGTACGGGCGCGGGCCCGGCGCCGCGACGGGCCGAGCCCGGCAGGCCGGGGCGCCGGGCCCTCCTAACCGTTGCCGATGGTGAGTTGGGCGATGGTCCCGAGCTCCTCGGTGTCGTCGAGGTCGAGCAGTGAGAGGTGGGCGCCCGCCGGGTCGCCCGCGGCGAAGCTGTTCCGGTTCAGGGTCGTGACCGGGACGACCGCCTTCACGGTCGCGCCCGTGCAGCTGGGGGCGAACCGGGTGGCGCCGAGGGCACCGGAGCGCCGGTCCTCGGCGGTCACGGTCGCGGACCTGACGAAGCCGCCGGGGTCGCAGGAGTACGCGATGGTGATGTTCACCGTCGTCGAAGCACTGCCGGAGACGGTCGCGCCGTCGATCCGCACCCCGGTGCCGGCATGCGCCGGAGCTGCGCCGAGCAGCATCCCCACGGCCAGTGCGGGGACGCCGAGCCAGGTCGCGATCCTGCCGTTCATGAGGGCCCCTTTGTTTGTCGGACGGAATGAAGGAGGCACCAAGATCGACGCGCCTGGCACCATGGTCCTCCGCCACCCGTGGAGGACGAGAAGGACGGATCACATGGCCCTTTCCTACAGCCTTGAACTGGTGACCCCGTGGGCCCCGGTCCAGGTCGCCCGGAAGCTCGTCGGCGTCGCCCGGCCGATGCGGCTCTTCGCCGTCCCCGCGACCGTCGACACGCTGCTCGCAGACGGCGCGCTCACGGCGTGCGGCACCTGGATCCGGGTGACCCCGTGCAAGCCCATCCCCTGGGGAGATCCCCGGATCGGCGGCCGCGCCTTCACCCCGACCGTCTCGGTCGCCTTCCGGCTGGGCAAGGAGACCGGCATCTCCGGCCAGCAGGACGACATGATCCGGCTGGCCGACGCCCTCCTCGTGCAGGTGCCCGGTGACGCGGTTCTGCACCTCGACCAGGAGGACGTCTGGCTGGTGCGTCAGGACGGCGAGCTGACCCTCGGCGAGAGGTCCGACATCTGGCCGCCGGAGCGCCTGGCCGCCGTCTCGCGGCGCTACCGCCGTCAGACGCACGAGTTCGT
Source organism: Kitasatospora sp. NPDC091257 (assembly GCF_044757675.1). Classification (NCBI taxonomy): domain Bacteria; kingdom Bacillati; phylum Actinomycetota; class Actinomycetes; order Kitasatosporales; family Streptomycetaceae; genus Kitasatospora; species Kitasatospora sp. NPDC091257. Next base: position 515 of record NZ_JBIVVI010001328.1, on the reverse strand, counting down.
CGACGAGGGATGACCGGACCGGGGCATCGCCGTTCGCCGGGACGACTCGCCCCGGCGCGCCGGAACACGGTGCGGCAGCGGGCGGGCCGGTCGGTCACCAGTCATCACCGAAGGGCCGGGTAGCGCACGAACCCAGGGCCCGGCGCGTCCGCGAGGCGCGATCGCGGCGCCCCACGGCTGTCCGACCCCCGCGCGATCGTCTGCGGAGGGATCGGCGCCCGCCGAATCTCCACAGCCGTCCATCGCGTCAACTCGGCCTTTGTGCGGGCTGCTTGAGCTCGAACCCCTCACCGAGCACGGCAGCGTGCGCGGCGCGCCCGGACTCGCGCCGGACGCCGACGACACCGCCCTGGCCCGATTCGGCGGCTCCGCCGCCCGCCCCGCGCTGCGCCGCGCCGCCGAATGGGCGATGTTGACCCAGCACCCCGACGGCTCCTGGGGCATCTGGGGCCCCACCCCCGAGGAGACCGCCTACGGCGTCCAGATCCTGCTCGCCGCCCCGACCACCCCCACCG
>NZ_JBIVVI010001327.1:0-2332 GCF_044757675.1 Kitasatospora sp. NPDC091257 | reverse complement strand
GGGCCCGGGCCCGGACCCGGCCCGGTCGGCCGCCGCCTCTCCGAGCGCCTCCACCTCCTCCTCCGGCGATTCGGTGACGGCCGCGCCCTCGAAGTCCGGCCAGAGCACCGTCTCCGCCCCGGCCCGGCCGACCGGCTACTCCCCGATGCTGGACAAGAAGTCGCTGTCGATCCCCGCCGCCGAGTACTCCAGCGACGCCTACCGGATCGACCTGAACGCGGGCACCGTGGTGCCCCGCTCCACCGACCTGAAGTGGGGTCTGGGGGTCACCAACAACGGCAGCGGCAGCAAGGCCAACGCCTTCGACACCTACGGGGACGACAAGTCGGACTTCGCGGTGATCACCGAGCCGTCCGTCACCGCCGAGCAGTGCGCCGCCGCGATCGACTCCCGGCCGGACACCGACCTCTCGTACAACCGGGTCGCCCCGGGCCGACTGCTGTGCGTCCGCGACCGGATCACCCGCAACATCGCCATCGCGGTGATCGAGCAGGCGGACCCGACCACCGGGGCCGCCAGGGTCACCGTCAGCACCTGGCGCGCGAGCTGACCCGACTATCCTGACCAGGTCAATCCCCATCGGACCGGAGCGAACCGTGTACTTCACCGACCGAGGCATCGAGGAACTGGAGAACCGGCGCGGCGAGGAGGAGGTCACCCTGGGGTGGCTGGCCGAGCAGCTGCGCGCGTTCGTCGACCTCAACCCGGACTTCGAGGTCCCGGTCGAGCGGCTGGCCACCTGGCTGGCGCGGCTCGACGACGAGGACGACGAGTGACCCGGTGACGGCCGCCGCGAGGCCCGGGAGGCAACCGCCTCCCGGGCCTCGCGCGTGTTCGGGGACGGAGCCCCGCCGTCCCCGTAGGGGAGGTCTCGGGGACGGATCGGGGTCGGGATCGGGGGCCGGCACGCTTGACTCTGCCAGCACGCGATATATCGTCTTTAAAAGAGAACGCGATACATCGCGATCCGCGACGGGAGGCGGCAGAGATGAGCCAGTGGACGGTCGAGGGCACCGAGAGGATCACCTTCGACGAGTCGGTGCGCACGCTGCACGTGCGGACCATCGAGGGCACGGTGAACGTGGTCGCGGCCGAGGGCCCGGCCCGCCTGGAGGTCACCGAGCTGGTCGGCGACCCCCTGCACGTGACCCTGGTGGACGGCGTCCTGACGGTCACCTACAAGGACATCAACAGCTGGGGCGAGTTCGGCGACTGGCTCAAGTCGGTCGGCTCGGTGAAGAACTTCTTCGGCTCCTTCAAGCGCAAGCGGATCGCCGGCGTGACCGTGACCGTCCCGGCCGACGTCGAGGTCAAGGTCGGGACCGTGTCGGCGCACGCCACCGTCAGCGGCGTCAGCGGGCACGTCTCGGTGCAGAGCGCCAACGGCGACACCACCCTCGCCGGGGTGACCGGCCGGATCGAGGCCAGTACCGTCACCGGCGACGTGGACGCCCAGGCGGTCGGCGGCCAGCTCAAGGTCAACACCGTCTCCGGGCAGCTCACCGTGATCGCCGGCACCGCCGACCGGATCCAGGCCAACACCGTCACCGGGGCCGTCACCCTGGACCTCGACGTGGCGGGTGAGACCGACGTCAAGGTCAACACCGTCAGCGGCGCGGTCGTGGTCCGGATCCCCTCGCTGGCCGACGCCACCGTCGAGGCCGGCTCCACCAGCGGCGACGTCTCCAGCACCTTCGAGGAACTCCAGATGAGCAGCACCTGGGGCGCCAAGAAGATCTCCGGCCGGCTCGGCGAGGGCCGCGGCAGCCTCAACGTCACCACCGTCTCCGGCGCGGTCACCGTGCTGCGCCGCCCCGACTCGGAGGAGGACGGCCCGGTGGTGGTCAAGGAACTCCCGGCGGGCCCCGGCACCCCGAACCTCACCAAGGAGGCCTGAGATGACCCCCGTGTTCGGCCACGGCCGGCTCCGCCTCTACCTGCTGAAGCTGCTGGACGAGGCCCCGCGGCACGGCTACGAGGTCATCCGGCTGCTGGAGGAGCGGTTCCAGGGCCTGTACGCCCCTTCGGCCGGGACGGTCTACCCGCGGCTGGCCAAGCTGGAGCAGGAGGGCCTGGTCGCCCACAGCACCGAGGGCGGCCGCAAGGTGTACCGGCTGACCGACGCCGGACGCGCCGAACTCGAAGCCCGTCAGGTCGAGTTGGAGGAGCTGGAGGTGGAGATCCACGACTCCGTGGCCCAGCTCGCCGGGGCGATCCGCGAGGACGTCCGGGACAGCGCCAAGGACCTGCGCGAGGAGCTGTGGAACGCCGCGAAGCAGGCGCCCCGGCCGGAGCGCACCGAGGGCGGGGACCCGTGGGCCGGGCCCTGGGG
>NZ_JBIVVI010001326.1:0-2333 GCF_044757675.1 Kitasatospora sp. NPDC091257 | reverse complement strand
GGGTGCTGCTGGCCGAACTCACCGTCCGCCAGGACCTCCCGCTGGCCCTGTGGCCGGGCGTCGGTACCGCCTCACCGGACCTGTGGCCCCCGGAGCAGCGCCCGGTCGGGACGGTCGAGGTGGGCAACGTGGACGAGTGGCTGAACCTCATCGCCACCGGCGGTGCGTTCGGCCTCGGCGCGGCAGGCACCGCGGAGAGCCACGGCCATCCGGGCGTCCGCTTCCTCCCGGTCTCGGACGCCCCCGGCGCCACCGTCTACCTCGCCCACCCCGCTCACCCCGTCCATCCCCGGACGGGGGACTTCCTCGCGATGGTCCGGGAGGTGGTGAGCGGCTGGCCGGAGGCTCCGCACCTGGACGTGACGATCGACAGCCGACTGGCGATGGCCTCGGAATCTCACGATGCGGAGGTCGGGCGGGGTCCGGCCCTCCTCCGAACTCTGCCGGTTCAGGCGCCCGGTCCTCACTCTCCCGAGTGAGGTGTGAGGGACGGGGCTAGCGGGCACCCGCGCTGCCGGCACCCGGCCCGCCGGCACCCGCCCGCCTGCTCTCCCGGCCGTGGATCAGCACGCCCACCGCGACCATCAGCGCGCAGACCAGGCCCGCCGCGAGCACCCCGGAGCCGCCGAGCGCGGTGCAGGCCAGCACCAGCACGGCCCCCGTCGGCGCCACCGCCTGGGCCACCGCGCCCCGCTTGGTGTGCCGGGAGTGCAGCAACCAGACCGTGAACAGATAGAGCGCGGTGGGCACGGTGACCGTCGCGGTGGCGGCGGTCTCCGAGATGTGCGCCTTGTGCACCGCCGACTCCACCGCGACCTCCAGCCCGGTGCCGATCGCCGCCGCCGAGCCGAACACCAGGTAGTGCCCGTACCCCCAGACCAGTGCCTGCCGGTTGGACCGCAGGTGCTCGTGGACGGACCGGGCGAAGTAGATCCACCAGGCCGAGAAGCAGATCAGCAGCCCGCCGACCGCGACCGGTACCAGCCGCCCCGGGCTCTCGTGCTCGTCCACGGCCGACTGCACCGCGACGGTCGCGGCCGCCACCGTCTCGCCGAGCACGATCAGGGTGAACAGCCCGTACCGCTCGGCGATGTGGTGCGGGTGCCAGGAGGTCCGCATCCGCAGCTCGGCGATCACCGGCACGGCCAGCTCGCACAGCACCCCGACCGGGATGACGTACGACCGGACGCCGGGCGGCAGGAACAGCACCACCACCCAGCCGACCTGACAGAGCGTGATCCCCGCCGCGTAGCCCAGCGCGACCCGGCGCGCCGGGCCCTGTTCGCCGGCGGCCGCGCGCAGCCACTGGGTGACCATCGCCAGGCGCATCACCACGTAGCCGACGATCGACAGCGTCAGGTCCTGGGTGGCGAACAGCCGCGGCACCCCGGCGGCGAGGATCAGCACCCCGGCGATCTGCACCAGCGTGGTGACCCGGTACGGCACGTCGTCGACGTCGTACGCGGAGGCGAACCAGGTGAAGTTCATCCAGGCCCACCAGATCGCGAAGAAGGTCAGCGTGTAGCCGCGCAGGCCCTCGCCGTAGTGCCCGGCCGCCAGGGAGTGGGCCAGTTCGCGCCCGGCCTGGCCCACCGCGACCACGAAGCAGAGGTCGAAGAAGAGCTCCAGCGGGGTGGCGACCCGGTGCGGCTCGTGCCGGTCGCGCGGGACCATCCGGCGCACCGGCGGCGGGTCGACGGGGTGGCCGGGGGGTGCCGCGGCTGCGGGGTCACTGACCATCGGAGCTGCTCCGGGAGTCGGGAGGGGGGTCGTCCCGCGCATCCTGGCAGCGCCTCCGGCCCGGTGCACGCACCGGCGCGGCAGGTGTGCACGCGCCGGCAGGGCAGTGTGCACGCTCGGGCAGGGCAGGTGCGCACGCTCGGGCGCGTAGCGAGAACCCCGCGCGCCCCCGGTCACGATGGCCCTGAATATCCCTTTTTCCCTTGTCGTCAGCCCCAGTTGACGCTCCGGTGCGCGAACCGGGTGACAGCGCGGCGGGTTTCCGGGCGCGCCCCGCGCGCTGCCCCGCGGGCGACCGGCGCGCCGCTAGATTCTTCCCCGGTTGGAAGAGCGCGGGCCCTGCCGGGCCCCATGACACGGGCGGCCTGCGGGCAACGCGGAAGGTCAAGGCGGGTGGCGGGACAGCGGGGGCGGCAGAGCCGATCCTCCCGCGTCCGCGCCACCGGCCTCGTGATCACCGCGCTGCTCGCCAGCGCCTGCCGTGCGGCCCGTCCCGTCCCGGCGCCGGCTACTTCTCCCAGCCGATCCTGCTGTAGTCCTCCCCCGCCAGGCCGAAGGCCCCGTAGTTGGCCAGGCCCTTGCGGGTCGCCACC
>NZ_JBIVVI010001325.1:0-2333 GCF_044757675.1 Kitasatospora sp. NPDC091257 | reverse complement strand
GCTGTCGGCCAGGCCGAGACCGCGCACCAGCACGTACTGGGAGACGATGGTGCCCTCGCCGATCAGCCGTCGCAGCACCCCGGCGAGGGAACCGCCGCGAGCCCGGAGCAGCCGGATCTCGGCGGCGCGCCGGTCGGTGGTGAGCGCGGCGGCCAGGAACAGCACCACGGTGGCGACGCCCGCGACGCCGGCCGGGCCGATCGCGCTGAGCGGCAGCGAGGCCCGGTAGCGCTCGTCCGCCCGGGTGAGGACGTCGGGCAGGCCGGAGACGGTCTGCAGGTCGGTGCGTCCGGTCGCGTCGAGGAGGGCGGTGGCGTCGCGCCCGGTCAGGAAGGATCTGATGACGTCGCGGGTGCGGTCGATCCGGTCGGCGTGCAGCGAGGCGGGGTCGACGGGCAGCCGCCAGAAGTTCTCGGCGGTCGAACCCCAGCGGACCAGCGCGGGCAGGCTGCCGCCGTCGACGAACCCGCTGGTCGTCCAGTGCTCGTGGTCGGCCTTGGTGTTCAGGCAGGCGCGGGCCGGGCAGCCGAGGTCGTCCCAGAAGGGGTCCTGGGGGTCGTTGACCCGGTAGAGGCCGACCACCACGGTGGTCCGCCTGGCGCCGGAGCTCTCGACGCCGTTGTCGATGACGTCACCGAGCTTGATGCGGATGGTCTCGGCGGCCTTCTCGCTGACCACGATCGGCAGCGGACCGCCGACGGCGCCGGGGGTCGGCCAGGTGCCGTCGGTGAGGGTGGCCCGGGCGGCCAGGTCGTGCAGGTGGAGCAGGCTGAGGGCCGGGTAGGGCTCCTTGTCCGAGAGGTGGGCGTACCCCGGATTGGCCATGGAGTGGTCGCCCAGGGCGCGGGCACCGTAGGCCTGCCCCGGCTGGGCCGGCGTCAGCCGCCGGCCGACCTGTTCGATCAGCTGCCGCTGCACCCGGTCGAGTTCGAGGGCGTTGTCGTCGTCCCTGGTCCTGGAAGTGGTCTGCAGGCTGGTCTGGTTGGGGCCCTTCCCGCTGACGAAGTCCTGGAGTGCCGTGTCCGCGCCCCGGTCCGCGAGGCGGGGGAAGGCCGCCGCCAGGAAGACGGTGACGAACGCGAGGGCCGCCATGAGCAGCGCGGACAGCGGGTTCGCCCGCAGCCTGGTGCGGACCCAGCGCGGTGGGCGCTGGGCGGAGTCGCGGGTGGGCACGCGGGTGCCGGCCTGGGCGGTCACTTCTCCTCCACGTGGCGCAGCCTGCGCACGACGGAGCCGAGCATCACGTTCCTCCCCCGGTCGCATCCCGGCCCCACTCGTCGATCCGGTCCGGGGACGTCGGCTGCGGACGGGCACCCTGGGGGCGCACCGGCGCAGTGATCACCGGCCTTCGGTCACCGGATAGCGGACGATGCTGTCAGATTCAATCCGGGAACGGAAGGGACTTGCGCGATTCACGTGAGCGAGGGGCGAATTCCTCGTCCTGCCCTCGGCTCAATCGGGAACACGTCATTGAAATGACGTGCGCACCCCACCGGCCGGGCCGTCTCGCACCCCTTGTGACCAGGGAACTTTCCTTTCATGAATTCCCCGCCCGGGATGGTGAACCGAAGAAGTCGCCACATCCGTTCGCCCGGACCTGGTAGGCGCCCGGGCTTCGTGGCGGGGGAGCGAGGCGGTCGGAGTTGCAGGCGGTGCGGGGTGGTGAGCCGCGCACGGCCGGGGCCGCGGTGCCAGGTCGAGTCGGTACCAGCGCTCGTCCCAGTCCTGCCCGGCGGCCTCGGCGTACGCGGCGGCCGGCCTCCAGTCCCCGGCCCAGGCCGCCTCGGCCATCGCCAGGGACTCCTGGCGCAGGTGCGGGGGCGGTGGCGGACCGGCGCGGCCCGGGTCGAGCCGGTCGCGGGGGGCCATGCCGTACGTGGGCGCGTCGAACTCGGTCCGGGCCCAGTTCCGGGCCCTGTTCCTGCGGAACCTGAGGACGCCGGCGAAGGCGAGCATGCCCAGCAGGCCGAGGACGAGATACGTCACGGCGGAGCATCATCCTTGATCGCGGCTCGTGCGGGCAACGCGATGGACGGGCGGTGTGCTCCGGTGACGGACCGGTGTGCTCCGGTGACGGCGGGCGCGCGGACGGGCAGGGGAAGAAGATCCAGGCTCTTGCCCCGGCCGAATTAGTCATCTTAACTATGCATCCAGAGGCGTTGATCCACTGCACGTCGTCATCGCCGGCTTCACGGGCACCCTTGTGGGCCGCCCTGGACCGCCCGAACTCCAACGGATGCCGACCGTCCGTCACCCCGGGGTTCCGCGCGCGTTCGAAGCGACCCGAGCGATCCGATCGGGGGCCTCGGCCCAGGCGATCCGATCCGTACCAC
>NZ_JBIVVI010001324.1:0-2334 GCF_044757675.1 Kitasatospora sp. NPDC091257 | reverse complement strand
GGCCCACCGCCCCCGTCGACCCCGTCGCCCCCGTCGAGGGCCCCGGCCCGGCCGACCCCGGGAGCGCCCCGGAGACCGACCACGCGCTGTCCGGCGCCGCCCTGCTCTCCCCGCTCGGCCGGGACGGCCTGCGCCACCGGCTCACCCTCGCGGTGGCCGAGCCGGTCACCGCGTTCCAGGCCGAGTTCCGGCTCGCCCCGGGCGAGTCGGCACCCGGCGCCGGCGCCGCCTGGACCGACCTGCCGGGCGCCGTGGTCACCGCCCAGCAGGAGCGCGGCACCCTCGTCTACCGCTTCACCACCCCGCCCGGCACCGACGTCCGGCCCGGCCACTACACCTTCGGCGTCCGCGGTGCCCGTCCGGCCGCGGAGCCGTCCGCCGCGGCGCGCAAGGCGGCCCCGGCGGAGAGCTGGAGCGTCTCCGCCTTCGCCCTCGACCACCCCCGCGCGGTCGCCGCGCTCGGGGGCTTCGGCCCGGCGCAGCCGCTGCCCGTCGATCCGTGCGCGCCCCGCGCCCGGGCCGCCTCGCCGCTCCCCGAACCGGCCGACGGCCCGGCCCTTGCAACGCCCCCCGCACCGGCCCTCTCCCCGGCCACCGACCCGGCCACCGACCCGGCCACCGACCCGGCCACCGCGGCGCGCTGACCTGCCGACGGCCGGGTGTAACGGTCGTTCGACGATCCACGGTCGGCCGTTCCGGACGGGCACATCCCCGAACCTCGTTCGTTACTGTGGGCAGCACCCCGGCCCGGCGCCCCGACGGCCCCGGCCGGGCCGCCGTTTCGCACCCGAGGAGGAGTCCGTGTCCACCGTCCTGACCCAAGGCGGCAACGCACCGCTGACCGCCGCGCGAGTGAGCGTCGAGGTCACCGCGCCCAAGGCGCTGGACGTCTCCGGCCTGCTGCTGACCGATGCCGGAAAGGTCCGCTCGGACGACGACTTCGTCTTCTTCAACGCCCCGAACGGCCCCGGCGTCAGCCACCGCCCGGCCACCGCCGGCACCCCCGACGCGATCACCGTCGACACCCGGGCCGTCCCGGCCGGCATCACCAAGATCGTGGTCACCGCGAGCCCCGCCGACCAGGTCTCCACCTTCGCCGGGATGGAGCCCACCGCCACCGTCCGCGACGCCGACACCGGCGAGGTGCTGGTCACCTTCACCCCGCCCCGACTGGGCCTGGAGACCGCGCTCATCGTGGTCGAGGTCTATCTGCGGGGCGGTGCCTGGAAGGTGCGCGCCGTCGGCCAGGGCTACGCCGACGGCCTCGCGGGCATCGCCACCGACTTCGGCGTCTCCGTCGAGGACTCCCCGGCCCCCGCCTCCTCGGCCCCGGTCCCGGCCCCGGCCGCCCAGGCCCCCGCCGCGCCGGTCGCGCCGGTCGCGCCGCCGGCTCCGGTGGACCGCACCGTCCAGCTCCCGACTCCGCCGGCCGCCCCGCCCGCACCGGCCGCACCGGCCGGGCCCCCGACCGCCACCCCGGCCGGCACCCCGGTCGACCCGCGGATCGCCCTCGCCACCGGCCAGACCGCCGTCCCGGCCCCGCCCGCGGCTCCCCCGGCCCCCGCCGCGCCCGCGGCCCCGGCCGCCGCCGCCGCCGCCAAGATCACCCTGGACAAGGGCCGGGTCAACCTGGTCAAGGGCAGCTCGGTCTCCCTGGTCAAGAACGGCCGCCCGTTCCTCTCCTCCGTCCGGATGGCCCTCGGCTGGAAGTCCGCCGCCCGTGGCCGTGACATCGACCTGGACGCCTCCTGCCTCGCCTTCGACGCCCGGCACAAGCGGCTGGAGACGGCCTGGTTCATGAAGCTGAGCATCTTCAACGGCGCGATCTCCCACTCCGGCGACAACCTGGTCGGCGGCGAGGGCGGCGACGACGAGGCGATCACCGTCCACCTGGAGGGCCTGCCGGCGGAGGTCCACGGGCTGGTCTTCGTCGTGAACTCCTTCTCCGGCCAGAAGTTCTCCGACGTGCGCGACGCCTACTGCCGTCTGCTGGACGCCCGGACGGAGGAGGAGCTGGTCCGCTTCGACCTCACCAACTCCGAGCCCCACACCGGTGTGATGATGTGCAAGCTGGTCCGCCGTCCGGGCGGCGAGTGGGAGATGACGGCCCTCGGCGAATACGTCGACGGCAAGACCGCGCGGGCGATGATCGAGCCCGCCGCCGCGGTGCTGTAGCCGCACACCGCCGCCGGTCCGGCGAGGCCACGACACCACGCGACGACCTCACGACGTCACGACGTCACGTCCGCGCCCGCGAATTCACCCCCTTGAGGCATCAAGTCGCCACCACGGCGACTCGATTGACTCTCAGGGGGGTGAATCCGCTCTCTCCCC
>NZ_JBIVVI010001323.1:0-2334 GCF_044757675.1 Kitasatospora sp. NPDC091257 | reverse complement strand
CACCCCGAACCCCACACCCACCCCTCCCCCGAACTCCTCTCCGGTACCAACGACCTCGCCTGGGTGTGGATCGCCGGGCCGCCCTGCCGACAGCTCTGCCGTTGCGCGTGTCACCACGAGAAGCCGCTGATCCAACAGGCCCGCGGCGAGACCCGGCCGGGCTGGTGGTGGGTGAACTGCTGCGGCCGGATCATCACCCGCCGCGTGCTGACCGACGACGCCTGGTGCCGCACCGCAGCCGACGCCCAAGCCCTCGCCGACTGGCACATCGCCGGCGAGAAAGGCCCCGCGCCCGCCGACTCCCCCGGCCTGCCCGACCTCGCCCCCGCCCGCGCGGAGCGCGAGCAGCTCGCCTTCTTCTGAACCAGCCCGCCCCGCCCCAAGCCGCCCGCCGAGGAGTAGCACCGTGTCCCAGCACACCCCCGACCAGCCCGAGCGCGAGGACCACGATGACGAGGACCTGGTCCTCCCCACGCTCGGCGCCCTGCCCCCGAACACCCCGCCCGAGCGGGACGAACGGCCGGACGTGATCTGGCACCGCCCCGCACCGCACCGCCGGCCGCACCGCGTCCCGCGCGACCGCTACCCCCACCTCACCGACACCCAGGCACTCCTCGCCGGCCTCGGCGCCCTGGCCGTCCTCATCGTTCTGGCCCTCACCCTCGGCCCCTACCTCCTCGCCGGAGCGCGCTGGCTCCTCGACCCGGCCCACGTCGCCCACCCGGCCGCCCGGATCTGGCACACCGTCGACGACCCGATCCACCACACCCTCACCGACCGCGGGCAGGGCCTGCCCGCCGGACCCGCCACCCTCCACGGCGCCTGGGCCGCCACCGGCCTGCTCATCCTGTGGCGGGCACTGCGCACCACCGGGTCCGCCGGGGCGCAGCTCGGCGCGTTGGCGTGGGGTGCGGTGACCTGCGCGATGGTCTGGGACGGCACCCCGGATGCCGGGCGGCCGGTCGCGGCCGGCCTGGCCGTGGTGCTGTGGGGCGCGCTGGTGGCCCTGGCCCTGACCGGCTCCTGGATCACCACCCACACCACTGTCATCAATGAAGCGCCCGAGCCAGCGGCCGTGACGGTCGAGGCGCCGGCCGTCACGGTGGCCGCGCCCGAGCCGATCCCGGTGACCGTCGAGGTCGCCGTGTCCGAGCCGCGCATCGAGACGGTACTGGTCGTCGACCGCGACGGGCGCCGCACCAGCCGCCCCGACGACCAGCACTGACTCCGGGCCCTGACGCTGCCCACCACCACGCCCGCCGCCACCCGGCCAGCCAAGCCGGGGCGACGGGCGCGGTGGTGCGCGGCGCGGCCGCCCGGCCGACCCGACCCGTCCACCAGGAGGAACCCCGAGATGAGCAACCAGCAGAACACCAACGAGACGGCCACCCAGACGACCAGCAACAGCATCAACGGCAACGCCACCGTGACCGGCACCGTCGTCCAGGCCGGGAACATCACCGCCACCAACTCGAACGTCAACATCGGCGGCACCGTGACCGGCGGCCAGACCGTCGTCAACAACCGCCGCTGACCGACCCGGGCGGGCCGGTGCCCCGGCGCACCGGCCCGCCCGTCCCCTTTCCCCGCCCTGCACCGCTGACCGAGAGGCACCCGCCGTGGCCCTGGCCATCTCCCGCGACGCACAGATCGCGGCCCTCTACGAGAAGCTCCACCACCGCTCCGCCATCCTGGCCGGCCTCACCCCCGACACCCCCTCCCACGCCGAGATACGGCGCCTGGAGTCCTCCACCAGCATCTCGCCGAAAGCCGTCCTCATCGGAGCCGCCGTGATCCTGCTGCTCATCTGGAGCGCCGTCCGCTGACGTCCGGGCCCTGACGCTGCCCACCACCGCGCCCGCCGCCCCCGCGCCATCCAGGCCGGGACGGCGAGCGCGGTGGTGCGCGGCGCGGCCGCCCGGCCGACACGCCCCCGACCCGGGAGACACCATGACGACGGCCACCACGACGATCACCCCCGGCCACTTCCCCACCAGCCCGCTCGCCCTGCGCACCGCCGACCCCGACCGGCAGACCCAGGTCCGCGCCTTCGCCTCGGAACAGGCCGCCGCGGCCACCACCGCCGCGACGCGGATCGGCGACCTCTGGGCGCAGGCCGGCACCCACGCGGACCGCATCACCGCCCTCGGCCAGGTCCACACCGAGCTGATCGAGTGGCGTTACCGCCTCGCCCTCGCGGCGGCCGGCCGTCTCGGACAGGGCCTCGCCCACGACCCCAGGCCAGGCGCAGCAGCAGCTCGTCCCGGCCGCCCGGGCGGCCCTCGGCCTTCCAGGCGCGGATGATCTCCGTGATGTCGAGGACGGCCTGCTCGC
>NZ_JBIVVI010001322.1:0-2341 GCF_044757675.1 Kitasatospora sp. NPDC091257 | reverse complement strand
GTACCCGGATTCCGGGCACCCGCCCCCGACGCGCGGCACGGGTGAACGACATGAGGGGTGGCAGGGTGTCCCGACACGGGTCCCGGAAGGCGGCCGCGGCGATCGCCGCGCTCACGGTGCTGGGCGGCCCGCTCGCCGCCCCGGCGTACGCCGAGGGCGGGCCCGCGCTGGCCGCGGCCGGCGACTGCCCCAAGAACGCGCCCGATGTGCCGACCGTGCCGTGGTCGCTCCAGCGACTGCTGCTCAACGAGCTGTGGCAGGGAGGGAAGACCACCGGCGTGGGCGTGAAGGTCGCGGTCATCGACACCGGGGTCGACCTGGGCAACCCGCAGTTGGCGGGCCAGGTCCCGGCCGACTCCTCCGGTCAGAAGCCGGTCGACAAGCTCCAGGCGGGCTCCAACCTGCTGGTCAACCGGGAGACCAAGGAGCCGGTCAAGGGCGCGTCCGTCGAGGACCCGGTCGGTCACGGCACCAAGGTCGCCGGCATCATCGCCGCCCGGGTCCGGCCGCAGACCGGTTTCGTCGGACTGGCTCCCGACGCCCAGATCCTCTCGATCCGGCAGAACGATAGCGACGGCAACGGCGACGTCTCCACCCTGGTCCAGGCGATCAGGGAAGCGGTCGACAAGGGCGCCGGGGTCATCAACATCTCCCAGGACGTGCGCGGTGCGGGCGACGCCCGCTTCGGCGGGTACCAGGACCTGAAGGCCGCCGTCGAGTACGCGGAGTCGCGCAACGTCGTGGTGGTCGCCTCCACCGGGAACGACGGCAAGGAGGGCGACACCTACCCGGGCGCCTTCCCGACCGTGCTGGCCGTCGGCGCCTCCGACCGCAACAACGAGCGCGCGCCGTTCTCCCAGTACGGCAGCTTCGTGAAGGTCGCCGCGCCCGGTGTCGACATGCTGTCCACCGTGCCGGGGAGCGGCCAGTGCGTGGACAACGGCACCAGCTTCGCCGCCCCGTACGTCTCCGGCCTCGCCGCGCTGCTGAGGAGCGCCCACCCGAAGTGGAAGGCGGCCCAGGTGCGGGCCTGGATCGAGCAGACCGCGCAGCGGACCCAGCGCGAGCCGGACAAGTTCATCGGCTGGGGTGTGGTGGACCCGGTCAAGGCCGTCACCAAGGCTCCTGAGGACGCGCCCTACGAGCCCATCCCGGACGCCCCGGTGCAGCTCGCCGCCGCGCCGATCGTGCCGCGCCCGGTGGGCCTCGGCGAGACCCAGGCCGACCGCGACGGCCGTACCGCGACGTACGTCGTGGGCGTCGGTGCGCTGCTGGTGGCCCTGCTGATCGGCGGCGGCGTGGTGCTGCGCGACCACCGGCGCAAGTCCGCCGACTGACGCCCGGCCGGCGCCTGCCCGCCTGACCGCCTGACGTCTGACCGCCTGACGCCTGTCCGCCCGAGGCCCGCCCGACCGGTGCCCGCCCGGCGCCCGGCGCGGGCCGGCTCACCGAAAATCCGCCGGGACCCCTGTAACACCGCCGCCCGCCCGCCGCATCGATGAAGTGTCAGGGAGGGCGGACCGCGGGGGGCAGGGCGCATGAGGTGGATCGGGGCGGGCCGGGAGGCCAAGGACGCGGAGTTCCTGGAACTCGTCTCCGGCCGCACCGGCCACCTGTACCGCTCGGCCTGCCTGCTCACCAGCGGCGACACCCACTACGCCGAGGACCTCGTGCAGGAGGCCCTCAGCCGGATGTACGTGCTGTGGCGGCGCAGCGCCTTCACCGGCCGGGGCCGGATCGACAACCCGGCGGCCTACACCCACACCGTCATGGTGCGCACCTTCCTCGCCCAGCAGCGCCGCCGTTCCAGCGGCGAGCGTCCCAGTGACGTCCTGCCGGAGCCGGCGGGACACGACACCGACAGCACCCTGCGGCTGACCCTCCTCGACGCGCTCGGCCGGATGCCGCCCAAGGACCGCGCGGTCCTGGTGCTGCGCTACTGGGAGGACCGCAGTGTCGAGGAGACCGCCGAGGCGATGCGGGTCTCCTCCGGCGCCGTCCGCACCCGCACCACCAGGGCCCTGAACCGGCTGCGCGCCCTGCTCGGCGACTCGCTGACCGAGCTCGCCGCCCGCTGAGGCCGGCGGGCGCCCGGCCGTGCGGCGCTTCCCGCCATCCGTGACACGGCACTTCCCGCAACCCGCGACGCAAGGAGACGGTGAACACCCATGTCCGAACCGGACAAGTTCGAGGACGATCTTCTCTATGCCCTCACCCGTACGGGCGAAGGCTTCCGCACCGAACAGGCAGACCTGGTCGCGGGCGGCTACCGGCGCGGCCGCCGCCGCTGGCGCCGCCGCTCGACCGCCGCCGTGGTGGGGGGTGCGGCCGCGCTGGCCCT
>NZ_JBIVVI010001321.1:0-2350 GCF_044757675.1 Kitasatospora sp. NPDC091257 | reverse complement strand
GGGGAGAACGGGGGGAACGCCCGGAGCGTTCCGGGCGGAGCCGAGGCCCCGACGGCCCTGGCCTACGCGGCCGGGAAGTCGAAGGTGTAGCCCTGGGCGACCAGCCAGGGCAGCAGCTGCTTGAGTGCGGCCACGGTCTGGCTGCGGTCGCCGCCGCCGTCGTGCATCAGGATCACGCCGCCGGGCCTGAGCTGCTTCTGCACGGCCGAGACGATGGCCGGCGTGCCCGGACGCGCCCAGTCGCGCGGGTCGACGGACCAGCCGAGGGAGGACATCCCGAGGCTCGCGGTGATGTGCTCGTTGTCGGCGTTGAAGCCGCCGCCCGGGGCGCGGAACCAGCCGACCCCGGTGCCGGGGCCGCCGGCCTGGACGATCATGTTCCGGGCGTCGGTGATCTCGGCCACGGCCTTGTCGTGCGGGAGCTTGGCGAACGGCTGCGGGTGGTGGACGCTGTGGTCGCAGAGCCGGTGCCCGGCGGCCAGGACGCGCTTGACCATGGCGGGGTTGGCGGCGGCGTTCTGGCCGATCTGGCAGAAGGTGGCCTTGACGTGGTACTGGGCCAGCAGGTCGAGGATCTGGCCGGTGGCCGGGCCGGGGCCGTCGTCGAAGGTGAGCGCCACGGTGCGGCCGCCGGAGGCGGTGGAGCCGATCACGGTGCCCGCGCCGGTGTGCGGGGGCGGCACGGCGGGCGAGGACGGCGCGGCGGTCGGGGTGACCGGTGGGGTCTGGGTGGCCGGAGCGGTGGGTGTGGTGGGCGTGGTGGGAGTGGTCGGCGCGGTGGAGACGGGGGAGCCCGTGGCCGCGGTCGGCCTCGGCTTCGCCGGCACCGCCGGTGCGGGGGCGGCCGGTGCGGGGGCGGCCGGGGAGCCCGCGCCCGGTGGCACGGCGTCCGATCCGGGCGCCGGCGCGAGGGTGGTCGCCGCCGTCCCGCCGGGTTCGGTGGCGGCCGGCGTCTGCGTCCCGGACGGCGCCGCCGCGCTCGGCGGCCGGAGTGCCCCGCTGGCGGTCCCGCACGCGGCCAGCCCCAGGGCGGCGGCCACCGCGACGCAGCCCGCGAGCAGCCGGCGCCCGGATCGGGACGGTGGGGTCGGGGCGGAGGGGCGGCGGGCGGTCCGGTGCATGGCGGCGGCTCCTGAGGTGCGAGTGCGGTGCCGATCTCTCGGGTCAGGACGACTGTCCGACAGGACGCCGATCGTACGTTCCGCGGTTGCGGACCGGACCGACCCGCCGTAAGAGTCTTCTCACACTCGCCCCGCTGGCGGCCCCGCCGCTCCACGGGTAACGGGGAGGGCCGTCAGAAGGGGTACCAGCGCACCTCGGTGGCCCCGTCCCGCAGCGAGTCGACCCGGCGCCGGAACTCCTTCAGCGCGGCCGGGTTGCTGGCCGCCTGCTGCGCCACCCAGGAGGCGCTGGCGGTCTCCCGGGCGCCGCGCAGCACCGTGAAGCCGGGCCACTCGCGCACGTCCCAGCCGTACGCCCCGGTGAACGCGCGGTACTCCTCGACGGGCACGCCGTAGCGGTCCTGGCTGAGGGCGAGGACCACTAGGTCGTGCTCGCGCAGGTCGTTCGCCATGAACTCCAGGTCGAGCAGCACCGGCCCGTCCGGGCCGATGTGGAGGTTGCGCGGCAGCGCGTCGCCGTGGATCACCCCGGGGTGCAACTGCGGGACGAGGTCGGGCAGGGCGGCCGCGAAGGCGTCCCGGCGGTGGCGCAGGAAGGCGACGTCCACCGGGTCCACGTGGCCCTCGGCGGAGGCCAGCCAGCGCTCGACCGGGGCCAGCAGGTCGCGCCGACCGAGGGTGAAGGGCGGCAGCGGCAGCTGGTGCAGGGCGTGCAGCAGCGGGGCGAGGTCGACCGGGCGGGCGGGCCGGACGGCGGGCGCGAGCCGGTGCCAGAAGGTGACCGGGTGGCCGTCGGCCAGCTGCGGCTCGGGCGCCACCGCGTCGTACGGGCGGACCACCGGGACGTCCTGGCCGGCCAGCCAGTGGGCCAGGGCCAGTTCGCGGTGGGCCCGGTCGTACAGCTCGGGGCCGCGGCCGACCTTGGCGACCACGGCCGGGTCGCCGAGGTCGAAGACGGCGTTCTCGCCGAGCGCGAGCAGCGTGGCCCCGTCGGGGGCGGCCAGCCCGGCCGACTCGCAGGCCCGGGCGAGCAGCAGCCGGGCGCGGCCCTCGTCGAAGGGGATCATGACTGGGTTTCCGTTCCGCCGACGTCCATCCGGGGAACCCCGGACGGTGATCATCATGACGCAAGGACGCCGGGCCCCGCGCGCTGCGGAGCCCGGCGTCGGGCGGGTCGGAGGGGGCTCGGACGGGTCTCGGACGGGTCGGGGACGCCGGGGCTCCGGGGG
>NZ_JBIVVI010001320.1:0-2351 GCF_044757675.1 Kitasatospora sp. NPDC091257 | reverse complement strand
GGCCCTCCACCCACGGGTGGAGGGCCCTCGCGCACGGCCGGGATCAGGCGTCGATGCGGGAGCGGTCCAGGGTGGCCGCCGAGTCCACGATGAACTCCTTGCGGGGGGCGACGTCGTTGCCCATCAGCAGGTCGAAGATCCTCTCGGCCTGCTCCAGGTCGCCCAGGTTGATCCGGCGCAGCGTGCGGTGGCGCGGGTCCATGGTGGTCTCGGCCAGCTGGTCGGCGTCCATCTCGCCCAGGCCCTTGTAACGCTGTACCGGCTCCTTCCAGCGCTGGTTCTTGCGCTGGAACTCCAGCAGCGTGGAGCGCAGTTCGGCGTCGGAGTAGGTGTAGTGGTACTTCTCCTGGCCGCGCTTGGGGCTGGTGAGCTCGATCCGGTGCAGCGGCGGCACGGCGGCGAAGACCCGGCCCTGCTCGACCATCGGCCGCATGTAGCGGTGGAAGAGGGTGAGCAGCAGGGTGCGGATGTGCGAACCGTCGACGTCGGCGTCGGCCATGAAGATGACCCGGCCGTAGCGGGCCTGGTCGATGTCGAAGGTGCGGCCCGAGCCGGCCCCTATCACCTGGATGATCGCGGCGCACTCGGCGTTCTTGAGCATGTCGCTCACCGAGGCCTTCTGCACGTTGAGGATCTTGCCGCGGATCGGCAGCAGCGCCTGGAACTCGGAGTTGCGGGCGAGCTTGGCGGTGCCGAGCGCGGAGTCCCCCTCGACGATGAACAGTTCGCTGCGGTCGACGTCGTCGCTGCGGCAGTCGGCCAGCTTGGCGGGCAGCGAGCTGGTCTCCAGCGCGGTCTTGCGGCGCTGGGCCTCCTTGTGCTGCCGGGCGGCGACCCGGGTGCGGGCGGCCGCGACGACCTTGTCGAGCACGGCCCGGGCCTGGAGCTTCTGGTCCTTCTTGGCCGAGGTCAGGAAGGCCTTGAGCTCCTTGGCGACGACAGCCGCGACGATCCGGTTGGCCGCCGAGGTGCCGAGCACCTCCTTGGTCTGGCCCTCGAACTGCGGCTCGGCGAGCCGGACGGTGACCACCGCGGTGAGGCCCTCGGTGGCGTCGTCCTTGGTGATGTCGTCCTCGGCGACGCGCAGCAGCTTGCCCGCGCGCAGCGCCTCGTTGACCGTCTTGGCCAGCGAGCGCTCGAAACCGGTGACGTGGGTGCCGCCCTTGGGGGTGGCGATGATGTTGACGAAGGAGCGCAGCGTGGTGTCGTAGCCGGTCCCCCAGCGCAGCGCGATGTCCACACCGAGGTGACGGGTGACCTCGGTGGGGGTCATGTGCCCGAGGTCGTCCAGGACCGGCACGGTCTCCTTGAAGGTGCCCTCGCCGTGCAGCCGCACCACGTCGCAGACCGGCTTGTCGGGGGCCAGGAACTCGCAGAACTCGGCGATGCCGCCGTCGAAGCGGAAGGTGCTCTCCTCGACCTTCTCGCTCTCGGTGAGCCGCTCGTCACGCACCACGATGGTGAGGCCGGGGACCAGGAAGGCGGTCTGCCGGGCGCGGCTGTGCAGCGTCTCCAGGGAGAGCTTGGCGTCCTTGAGGAAGATCTGCCGGTCGGCCCAGTAGCGGATCCGGGTGCCGGTGCGGGTCTTCGGCACCTTGCGGGCCCTGGTCAGGCCGTTGCCGGGCTCGAAGGGCGCGTCCGGGCTGGTCTCGGTGAAGAGGCCGGGGGTGCCGCGGCGGAAGCTGATCGCGTGGGTGTGCCCGCCGCGGTCGACCTCGACGTCGAGGCGGGCGGAGAGCGCGTTGACGACCGAGGCGCCGACGCCGTGCAGGCCGCCGGAGGCCGCGTAGGAGCCGCCGCCGAACTTGCCGCCGGCGTGCAGCTTGGTCATCACGACCTCGACGCCGGACAGCCCGGTCTTGGGTTCGACGTCGACCGGGATGCCGCGCCCGTTGTCCCGGACCTCGACCGAGGAGTCGGGGTGCAGCACGACGTCGATGCGGTCGCAGTAGCCGCCGAGCGCCTCGTCGACGGAGTTGTCGATGATCTCCCAGAGGCAGTGCATCAGACCGCGGCTGTCGGTCGAGCCGATGTACATGCCGGGGCGCTTGCGGACCGCCTCCAGGCCCTCCAGGACGAGCAGGTGCCGCGCGGTGTAGTTGGAACCGTCGTCGCCGGCCAGCAGCGCGGACGGCACGGTCGTTTCGGCACTCACGCGGCACTCTCCTCGGTGAAGTTCTGTCTCATCGGTCACATCCGGACGCATCCGGACCAAACGCCAGTGCAGCATGCCGCACCGACACCCGTCGCCCTGCGTGCCCGAGGAGCAGCGGTGCCCGAGTGCCGGGCCGCGGTTCCCCCGCGCCGGGCAGCGGTCATGACGCGTCCAGCCATTCCCGCATCCGCTCCAG
>NZ_JBIVVI010001319.1:0-2360 GCF_044757675.1 Kitasatospora sp. NPDC091257 | reverse complement strand
CCCGAGGGGGGCACGGGCCATCCGGTGGATCGTCAGAATGCTTGTTCTGAGGGGAACTCAGGCGACCGGCAGAGTACGGGGCTTGAAGGCCGGGCGGGTCTCCTCGAAGGCCGCGATGTCGGCCTCGTTCCGCAGGGTGATGCTGATGTCGTCCAGGCCGTTGAGCAGCCGCCACCGGACGTTGTCGTCCAGTTCGAAGGCCGCGACGACGCCCTCGGCACGCACTTCGCGCGCCTCCAGGTCGACGGTGATCTCGGCCGAAGGGTCACTCTCCGTGAGCGCCCAGAGCCGTTCCACGGTCTCCTGCGGCAGGACGACCGTCAGCAGGCCGTTCTTCAGGGAGTTGCCCCGGAAGATGTCGGCGAAGCGCGACGAGATGACCGCGTGGAAGCCGTAGTTCTGGAGCGCCCAGACGGCGTGCTCCCGGGAGGAGCCGGTGCCGAACTCGGGGCCGGCCACCAGGACCGTGGCGCCCTGCCGCTCGGGCCGGTTGAGGATGAACGACTCGTCCTTGCGCCAGGCCTCGAACAGGCCGCCCTCGAAACCGGATCGGGTGACCTTCTTGAGCCAGTGGGCCGGGATGATCTGGTCGGTGTCCACGTTGCTGCGACGCAGCGGCACGGCCCGGCCGGTGTGGGTGGTGAACTTCTCCATGGCTCAGGCCTCCACGGCAGCGACGTCGGCGGACAGGTCGGAGGGGGCGGCGAGACGGCCCAGGACGGCGGTCGCGGCGGCGACCTGCGGGGAGACCAGGTGGGTGCGGCCGCCCTTGCCCTGCCGGCCCTCGAAGTTGCGGTTCGAGGTGGAGGCGCAGCGCTCCCCCGGGGCCAGCTGGTCGGGGTTCATGCCCAGGCACATCGAGCAGCCCGCGTGGCGCCACTCGGCACCGGCCGCGGTGAACACCTTGTCCAGGCCCTCCTCGACGGCCTGGAGGGCGACCCGGACGGAGCCGGGGACCACCAGCATCCGGACGCCGTCGGCGACCCGGCGGCCCTCCACGACGGCCGCGGCGGCCCGCAGGTCCTCGATCCGGCCGTTGGTGCAGGAGCCGACGAAGACGGCGTCGACCTTCACCTCGCGCAGCGGGGTTCCGGCCTCCAGACCCATGTACGCCAGGGCGTTCTCGGCGGCCAGGCGCTCCTGCGGGTCGGCGAAGGACGCCGGGTCCGGCACCTCGGCGCCCAGCGGGGCGCCCTGGCCCGGGTTGGTGCCCCAGGTGACGAACGGGGTCAGCTCGCTCGCGTCGATGAAGATCTCGTGGTCGAAGACCGCGTCCTCGTCGGTGCCCAGGGTCCTCCAGTACGCGACGGCGGCGTCCCAGTCCTCGCCCTGCGGGGCGTGCGGGCGGCCCTGGAGGTACGCGAAGGTGGTCTCGTCCGGGGCGATCATGCCCGCCCGGGCGCCGGCCTCGATCGACATGTTGCAGACGGTCATCCGGGCCTCCATGGACAGGCTCCGGATCGCCGAACCGCGGTACTCCAGGACGTAGCCCTGGCCGCCGCCGGTGCCGATCTTCGTGATGACGGCCAGGATCAGGTCCTTGGCGGTGACGCCCTCGGGCAGCTCGCCCTCGACGGTGACCGCCATCGTCCGGAACGGCGCCAGCGGCAGCGTCTGGGTGGCCAGCACGTGCTCGACCTGGCTGGTGCCGATGCCGAACGCCAGTGCGCCGAAAGCGCCGTGGGTCGAGGTGTGGGAGTCACCGCAGACCACGGTCATGCCGGGCTGGGTCAGGCCGAGCTGCGGGCCGACGACGTGCACGACGCCCTGCTCGACGTCGCCGAGCGAGTGGATCCGGACGCCGAACTCGGCGGCGTTCCTGCGCAGGGTCTCCAGCTGCACCCTGGAGACCGGGTCGGCGATCGGCTTGTCGATGTCCAGGGTGGGGGTGTTGTGGTCCTCGGTGGCGATCGTCAGATCGGTGCGGCGGACCGTGCGGCCGGCCAGCCGCAGCCCGTCGAAGGCCTGCGGGCTGGTGACCTCGTGGAGCAGGTGCAGGTCGATGAAGAGGAGGTCGGGTTCGCCCTCCGCGCGCCGCACGACGTGGTCGTCCCAGACCTTCTCTGCGAGTGTCCGTCCCATCGGATTCCCTCCAGCCGGCCGCGTTGCCGGCCTTCTCGTGTCGTCGAGGTCAAAGCGTGTGCGCCGCCCTGAGACTCCCGGGCCGCTCCCGTCCAGAGTGGCGCTTTTCGCCGGAGATTGAACTTGTGTCTCGCGGAGTGAGACCGCAGTCTTAGCGCATGGACAGCGCTCCGTCCCCCTCCGCCGCCGGGCGGCAGGGCCCGCGGAAAGCCGGAAGGGCCACCCGCTGCTCTGCGACGACTGGCGACCGGAGCGCGGCGAGGCGCCCGGACCTGTGC
>NZ_JBIVVI010001318.1:0-2368 GCF_044757675.1 Kitasatospora sp. NPDC091257 | reverse complement strand
GCAGGTGCTCGGCGGGCCGCGCCGGATGGACTGAGCGCCGGCCCGCCGCACCGGGTGGTGGCGCCCAGGTGCGCCAGCAGGGTGGAGACCCGGCGCACCACGGTGCGCCGCCCCAGCCCCAGCCGGCGGGCGATGGCATCGTCCGTCGCACCTCCCGCCATCAGCGTGAGGATCCGCCGGTCGCGTTCGTCGATCCGCAGGTCGACCTCGGCCATCGACGCGGGCACGGCCAGGCGCCACAGCGTCTCGAACACCGCCGTCAGCGCGTTCAGCAGTCCGGAGGGCCGGATCAGCAGCGACACCACCCCCGGCCGGTCGTCGGCGGGCAGGGTGACGATGGCCAGGTCGTCGTCGCCGATGGCGAGTTTGAGCGGCGGCTCGTCCAGGGTGCGGGCCTGCTCCCCCGCCTCGATCATCCGCGCCATGTTGGGCCCGACCACCGGGTCCTGGAACGCGCAGCCCTGGTAGATCACGCGGTAGTTGACGCCCGCGGCCATCCGGCGGCGTTGCAGCACCTCCTGGTCGAGGTAGTGGGCGGGGCTGCCGGAGTACGGCGGCACGTCGATGACCCGTAGCTGGTGGCGGGCCGCGAGCTGGAGGCGGCGGCTGGCGGCCAGCACCTCGGCGGGGTCCTCGACCACCTCCAGGGCGCCGTAGCTGCCGGTGTCGCGGCGGGCGAAGCGGTAGAGCCGTTCCAGTTCGGCGCCGGCCCGGCGGGCGGTGGCCTGGCGCAGCGCGTCGTGCTGCAGCACCGCTTCGACGACCCGGGCGGGTGGCAGCGCCTCCCAGGCGTGGTCGCGGTCGTCGGCGCTGTCGGTGGTGTCGAAGGCCACCGCGACGCCCTCGTCGGCGAGGTCGCGCAGGACGGCCAGGACGGCGTCCTCGTCCAGGCCGCTCTCGCGGGCGAGTTCGGGCACGCGGGCCCGTGGCCGGCCGACCAGGCCGTGGTAGACGCGGCCGCGTTCGGAGTCCGGTTCCAGCACGTCGTGCACGACGCCCCCCAGTCATCGTGTCCCGCCACCATGTCATGTCCAGGGCAGGCTTGGGGGAGCCTACCCGCGCCTGCGGCGCACATGCGCCAGTGGCCCAGGTGCGCCGCCGGGGACCCTGGCGTCGGGGCGGGCCCACTGACAAGAGTTGTCGGCGATCAGTCAGATTGCCGAAGATTGCCAAAGGTCGCTGAAGGTCGAGGACGCCCATGCCCCCTGCCCGGCTCCGGCGCGCCCGCGCGGCACTCGCCGCCCTGGCCGCCTGCCTGCTCCCGCTCGCCGCGACGCCCGCGGCCTCCGCCACAGCGGCGCCCGCAGCACCCGCGGCGCCCGCCGTACGCGCCGAGGCCGCCGTACGCGCCGAGGCCGCCGTACGGGACGGGGCCGACGCACCGCCGCCGCTGACCGACGGCTTCGGGCTGACCCAGGTCGGCGCCGCCACCGGCACCGCCACCAACTTCGTCATCACCGTCACCACGGCGAAGGTCGCCGGGCCGCACACCATCCGCATCCTGCTGCCCGCCGACTACGCGCAGCGGCCGGACAAGCGCTACCCGGTGCTGTACTTCCTGCACGGCGCCTCGGACAACCCGAGCGACCCGGCCCTGGCCTACCCCGCGCTGACCGCCGCCCAGTCGATGATCACCGTCATCCCGGACGGCGGCCTGCGCGGCTGGTACACCGACTGGCTCGACCAGAACACCGCCGCCGGCGCCCAGAACTGGGAGACCTTCCACCTCACCCAGGTCCTGCCGTTCGTCGACGCCAACCTGCGCACCCGCACCGACCGCGCCCACCGGGCCGTCGGCGGGCTGTCCATGGGCGGCTTCGGCGCCCTGCACTACGCCCAGGACCGCCCCGACCTGTTCGGCCAGGTCCTCACCATGTCCGGCGCCAACGACCTCTCCACCGACGAGATGATCATCCGCGGCGCCGTGGTCGCCACCCTCACCAACGCCGGCACCGTGCTCTGCGGCCCCAGCGACGGCCACCCCTGCGGCCTGGACTTCGGCCCCACCGTCTCCAGCGACGCCATCTTCGGCACCCCGTACCCGGTGTTCAACGCCGACTGGCGCTGGAACGCCGCCGACCCCGTCTCGCGCGCGGCCCTGCTGGAGCACACCGGCATCACCGTCTACACCGGCAACGGCAACAACAACCCCGCCGACATGGAGTTCTGGGCCGAGGGCACCGCCAAGCGCCTCAAGCAGCGCCTGGACGCGCTCGGCCTGCCGTACCGCTACGTCGGCTACGGCGACGGCACCGGCTGGGGCGCCGACTGCCACGGCGGCCACACCCCGGGCTGCTGGGCGCAGGACCTCGCGGACTACGTCCCGCGCCTGGAGGCGGCCTTCGCCGCCGCGCCCTGAGCCCCTCCC
>NZ_JBIVVI010001317.1:0-2371 GCF_044757675.1 Kitasatospora sp. NPDC091257 | reverse complement strand
GCCGGCCTGCCAGAGGGTCCGGCCCCAGGCGGTCACCACCCGCTCGGCCTGCCGGGCGTTGCGGGCCTCGCACAGGGCGGCGGGGAAGCCCCCGGGCAGCTCGCCCAGGCCGGAGCGCTCGGTGAAGCCAGCCGTGCGGGCGTCCTGGAGGCGGGCCTGCTCGGCGTCCAGCGGCACCGTGGCGGAGGTGCGGCAGCCGGCCGGGGCGGCCTGGGCGGCGGCCGGGGCCAGCAGGGCGGCGAGCGTTCCGGTGAGCGCGGCGGCCAGTCCGGCGGCGCGGCGTAGATATGTCATGTCCGCTGACAATAGGTCCGGACCTGACGGCCCGCCAGAGTGCCGACCCGGCGTCCCCCGCTGCCGGGCGCTCCGCCCGTCCGGGGAGAGGCCGCGCCCGTGCCCACCGCGCCCACCGCGGTGCCTCTCCGGCCGCCGCCGGGGCGCCCGGACGGTGTTCCGCCGCTGGTGGGGCGGTGTTCCGGCCTTGACGGAAAACTGATGGTTCGACCGGGAACCGAGGCAACTTCTACAGCGTTGTCGTGGTCGAACAGCGGTACTCGTACGGTGGTGGAGGAGTTCCATGAGCGTGGCCCTGACGAAGGGCGGCAACGTCTCCCTGGGCAAGCAGGCCCCCGGGCTGAGGGTGGTCCGGGTGGGCCTCGGCTGGACGGCCGGAGCCGGGTACGACCTGGACGCCAGCGCGCTGCTCTGCGGGACGGACGGGAAGGTCGCCTCGGACCAGCACTTCGTCTTCTTCAACAACCTGCAGAGCCCGGACGGCTCGGTCCGGCACCGGGGCGGGTCCGGCGGCGGCCCGGACCGCGAGCAGATCGAGGTCCGGCTCGCGGAGGTCTCCGCCGGGGTGGAGAAGATCGTCTTCGCGGTGGCGATCTACGACGCGGCCCAGCGGCGGCAGTCCTTCGGGCAGGTCCGCGGCGCCCACATCCGGGTCGCCGATCCGGACACCGGCGCCGAGGTGGCCCGGTACGACGTGGCGCCGGAGGCCGGCAGCGAGACGGCGATGGTGTTCGGCGAGCTGTACCGGCACGGCGCGGACTGGAAGTTCCGCGCGGTCGGGCAGGGGTACGCCGCGGGGCTCGCGGGCATCGCCGCCGACTTCGGCGTGGACGTCCTGCAGCCGGCGCCCGCCGCCGCGCCCGCCCCGGTGAAGCCGCCGGTAGCCCCGCCCGCGCCGCCCGTTCCGGTCGCGGCCGCGGTCCCGGCCGTGCTGCCCGCGGCCGTACCCGCCGTTCCGACGACCCCGCCAGGACCAGGGAGTTCCCCCGTGACGTGTTTCTTCGACCCCTCGCACGGCGCCGGCGCCACGGCGGTGTACTGGTCGCCGCAGTGGGGCGTGCCGCGCCGGATCGAGGCCTGCGTGGCCTGCGCCCAGCGGGTGCAGACCAACGTGCCGCCGTTCTACACCCCGCAGCCGGCCGGCTACCCGCAGCCGGTCCAGCAGCCGGTCCAGCAGGGCCAGCCGCAGGTGCCCGGCCAGCAGGCCCAGGGCGGGCGGCGCTTCGGCACCGGCGCGCTGATCGGCGCCGGCGCGGCCGGCCTGGTCGGCGGCGCGCTGCTGAACGAGGCCTTCGACGACGACCCGCAGGTCGTCGTCAACAACTACTACGAGGACGACGGCTTCTTCTAGGCCGTCGGGCCGGAGCCCCGGAAGGGCCGTCGGGGCGACCCCCGGCGGCCCTCGCCGTCGGAGCGGTGCGCTTGAATGGCGCCGGAGTACCGTTCCGACCGGGGGAGACGCACCGATGACCACGGCCGACGCCGAGCTGACGGCCGCCGTCCGGAACCCCGACGCGGCCTGGCTGGAGTCCTGCTTCGGCCCCGGCACGCTGTGGCGGCCCGAGCCCGCGGCGCTGCCCGAGCGGCTGACGTCGAAGGAGGCCCGGGTGTTCCTGACCGAGGTCGGCGCGCCGGCCGTCGAACTGGAATTCCTCGGCTTCGACGCCGCGAAGCTGCCCGAGCGCGGGATGTGGGAGGCGGACCTGGACGAGCTGTTCGGCGAGCGCACACCGGACGACGACACCCCGCCGAGCAACTGGGGGTACTGCGTCGGCACGTTCGACGACCAGCACCTGATGGTGGCCGGCGACACCGGCGCCGTACGGATCTACGACCCGAACGGCTGGGACCACGGGAGCGGCTACGGCGGCCGGGCGGCCGACTCGCTGCCCGAGGTGATCGGCGCGCTGGGGCTGCTGGCCCGCCTGGAGGGCCGGATCCGAGGTGGGGACGCCGGGGCCGCGCTGGACGAGTTCGCCGCGCTGGTGGCCGCGGCGGGACAGGGGCCGGACGAGTCGGACCTCTGGGTGGGCCTGCTGGAGAACCTGCGCGAGGAGTACGAGGACCCGGACGAGGG
>NZ_JBIVVI010001316.1:0-2375 GCF_044757675.1 Kitasatospora sp. NPDC091257 | reverse complement strand
CCGCGTTCCCGAGGCACCGTCCGGCAGCGCGCCGCACCTCCCGTCCCCGCTTGAGCCGCCTTCGTCCGCTGGCTCGACCACGCACGCGCCCACCGCCTCACCCTGGTCGAAGGCCTGGAACACCCCGGCGACCCCGCCCAACCCGACAACCACCACCGGCACTGAGAACCGCGCACCTCGCCTGCCGCGCCTCGGAGAGAGGCGCGGCAGGCGTCCGGTGCTCGTGGCGGCGGACGGTGAACCTCTCGATGGTGAACCACTCGACGGTGGACTACTCGACGGTGAACTTTTCGTGGGGGATGCCCGCCGCCCAGACGGCCTCGAAGGCCGCGGAGCAGAGGTCCACGGCGGCCCGGTCCTCCGTGAAGGCGTGGCCCGCCCAGTCGCCGTCGCCCGTGAACCAGTGGAAGAGCACCAGCCGCCGGTCGATCAGCCAGAAGTCGTTGCCCGGGAGGGCGATGGTCGATGCCCGGCTCCGGGGAAGCCACCGGACCTGTTCGCCGGCCGCGAGGTTGACGGGGGTGACGGCGTGCTCGTACCTGATGTAGTCGGTCACCGGCTCCGAGACGATCCGGGCGCGGCGCAGGACGACACCCCGGGCGACCGCATCCTCCACCAGGGGGATCCACGTCGGCCAGAACGATGTGTTCGGGTCGTTGTCCACCTCGCCGGTCCTCCTGAAGCGGTCGAAGGGCTCGACCTCCTCGCCGACCGAGTAGGTGTCGCGCATCTCCAGGTGCGCGGCGGAGCGCGTGGCGCCCCTCAGCAGCTCGGCGAAGTCGGGTGCGCTCTGCGTCATCACAAGCCTTCCTCGGGGTCGGGACCGTTCCCAGCGGGACGCGGACCACATTCTCGCCGCCGGGGCACCGACGGTGCGGCCTTTCGCCCGATGACGCCCGCCGGGCCGGGGAGTCGGCGCGGCGGGCGTGCGCGGACAAACGGCGGCGGAGGGGCGAAGCTGGTGGGAGTGCCGGGGCGGGTGACGCCTGACGCCCGCCGCCTGCCTTTGGCCTCCGGCCTCCGACGTCCGGCCTTCGGCCTTCGACCTTCGACTCCGTACGGAAGGGTTCTCCACCATGGCTGCCACCTCGTCCACCTCCTCCGACGGCCTGCAGCGCGCCGTGCTGGTCGCCGCCCCGGGGGCGGCGCCCCAACTGTCCGAGGTGCCGGTCCGCGAGCCGGGGCGCGGGGCGGTGCGCGTCGCCGTCGAGGCGTGCGGCGTCTGCCACTCCGACCTCCTGATCGCCGGTGGCGCCCTGCCGGGCACGACGTTCCCAGTCACCCCCGGTCATGAGATCGCGGGCCGCATCGACGCCCTCGGCGAGGGGGTGGAGGGCTGGAAGGTCGGTGACCGGGTCGCCGTCGGCTGGTACGGCGGCAGCTGCGGCCGTTGTGACGCCTGCCGTTCGGGTGACGGAATCCACTGTCCCGAGCTGCAGGTCCCCGGGGCGGCCTACCCCGGCGGATACGCCGACAGTGTCGTCGTCCCGGCCATGGCCCTGGCCGCGATCCCCGACGGGCTGACCGCCGCCGAGGCGGCCCCGCTGGCCTGCGCCGGGATCACCGTCTTCAACGCCCTGCGCCGCTCCGCCGCCGGACCCGGGGACACGGTCGCGGTCCTGGGCCTGGGCGGGCTCGGCCATCTGGGGGTGCAGTTCGCCCGCGCGATGGGTTTCCGTACGGTGGCCATCGCCCGCGGTGCGGAGAAGCAGCCGCTGGCGCACGAGCTCGGCGCCGAGCACTACATCGACAGCACCGCCGGCGACGTCGCCGGGGCCCTGCGGTCGCTCGGCGGCGCGAAGGTGGTCCTGTCCACGGTCACCAACGCCGACGCCATGTCCGCCGTCGTCGACGGGCTCGGTCGGCGCGGCGAGCTCGTCGTCGTCGGCGTCTCCGCCGACGCCCTCGCGATCAGCCCGCTGCAGCTGATCACCGGGGACCGGAGGGTCTACGGCCACTCCTCGGGCACGGCCGTCGACACCGAGGACACCCTGCGTTTCGCCGCCCGCACCGGCGTGCGGGCGTGGATCGAGGAGGTGCCTCTGGAGGAGACCGCGGCCGCGGTGGCCAGGATGGCCGGCGGCCGGGCCCGCTTCCGCATGGTCGTCACCACCGGGCGTTGATCCCCGGCCGCCGCACCCTGGTTGCCGCGCCCGGCCGCTGATCACTGCCCGGGGGCGGTCCCGCAGGCGGCCGTGGTGAGGAAGGCCGTGACGGCGGTCTTGGCGGCGCGCGGGTCGGAGCGGTCGAACGGGTTGTGGGAGAGCGCGAGTTGACGTCGGCCGTCGGCCGTGCCGGCGGCCATCGTCGAGTAGCCGGGGAGGTCTCCGCTGTGGCCCCAGAACACCCCGCACGGGGTGTCGAAGCGGGCCAGC
>NZ_JBIVVI010001315.1:0-2379 GCF_044757675.1 Kitasatospora sp. NPDC091257 | reverse complement strand
GGGGACGCGCCAGCGCTGTGCCCCCGGTCTGTCCGGCCCCACCGGGGGGCCGCCGCCCGGTCAGACGGACCGGGCGCGACATCGGTCGGAGAGTCCTCACCGTGCTTAGGCAGTCGTCCCGTTCCCGCGCCGTCCTGTCCGGCGCCGCCGTGCTCGCCCTGGCCGCCTCGCTCGCGGCCTGCGGGAGTTCCGGCGGTGGGAAGGGGGACAGTGCCAAGAACGCCACCCCGGCCGGCGGCAGCAGCTCGGCGGGCAGCCCGAGCGCCGGCGGCACCAGTCCGGCCGCGACCGGCACCGCCACCGCGGCCTCCTCCGGCAAGGTGCTGATGCCCACCGGGCCCGCCGCCGCCCTCACCAAGGTCCGGGACACCGGCGCCGGCCCGATCATGATGACCAAGGTGACCGGCGCCAAGTCCGGCGTCACCGGCCAGGTCTGGGTCTGGCTGCCGCCCGAGTACAACGACCCCAAGTTCGCCAAGACCGGCTTCCCGGTGCTGACCCTGTTCGCGGGCGGCCAGAGCAACGGCTACAACACCTGGACCGACAACCAGCTGCCGATCCAGGAGGAGAACGAGCGGCTGGTCAAGGAGGGCAAGTCCCACCCGTTCATCATGATCATGCCGGTGCAGAACTTCAACAGCGACGAGAAGAACGCGCTGGACTGCTCCGACATCCCGGGCCAGCCCAAGATGGCCACCTGGATGGCCGAGGACCTCCCGGACTTCGTCCGCGCCAACTTCCGCACCGTGAAGGGCCGCGACGGCTGGGGCGTGATGGGGGCCTCCACCGGCGGCTTCTGCAGTGCCAAGCTCGCCCTCCAGTACCCGCAGGTCTACAAGGCCGCGGTGCCGATCGACGGCTACTTCATCCCGGACTCGGGGCTGTGGAAGGGCCACGACGCGGAGCGGGCCGCCAACAACCCGGACGTGCTGGTCGCCCAGGGCAAGGCCGACGTGAGCATGCTGGTGACCGCGGGCGGCGCCAACCCGTACGAGACCAAGGTGGTCAAGACCTGGGTGGACAAGGCGGTCCCGCCGGTGACCCTCCAGTACCACGAGCAGCCCGGTGGCAAGCACCTGACCTCGGACTTCAAGAAGATGATCCCGGACACCCTGGTGTGGCTCTCCGCCCACCTGGCGGGGCCGGCGGCCGACTGAGGGCCCGCCCTTCGGCTGCCCGCGCTGCCCGCACGGCCCGCGCTGCCTGTGCCGCTCGGACTGCTCGGACTGCCGCACTGCTCTCACCCGTACCGCCGGTGCCGGGACGCGTTCGCGCTCCCGACGCCGGCGGTCCTGCTTTCCGGCGGCGCCGAGCAGGTTGCGCCGCCCGTCCGCAGGCCCGTGACCTGCGCGTCAATCGGACATTGATTCGCTTCTGATCGACTGCGAGCACCTTGGCTGGGGCGGTCCTCCACCGGCCGCCACCACCCGCCGTGCCCCAAGCCGTGAAGAGAGTGCCATGCCGATCCACCTGGTGCCCCAGCCCGTCCCCACCGTGCCCGCGCAGGGCGAGTCCGGAGCCGCCTCGCTGGGCGCGGACGCGTACGGACGGGCCGCGGCCGACGAGCCGGCCGTCCTGCGGTTCTCCGGGCTCCGCCTGGTGCACGCCGCGCTGCGCCGGGACCTCGCCCGGCTGCCCAACGCGCTGCGGCTGCTCCAGCCCGACGAGGACGACAAGGGCGAGGCCCTGCTGCGGCACTGGAACTTCATCACCGCGATGCTCACCTGCCACCACGAGCAGCAGGACACCCGGCTGTGGCCGATCGTGCGCCGCTTCGCGCCCGAGCTGCGGCTGCTGCTCAACTGGCTGGAGGACGACCACCACAACCTGGACCACTCCTTCACCCGGGTCACCACGCTGGTGCGGATCGCCAGCCGGGACACCGGCAGCGCCTGGCCGGTCGCGTACGCGATGGAGGACCTCGCGGCCCGGCTGGAGACCCACCTGCGGATCGAGGAGCGGCAGTTGCTGCCCCGGATGGAGCGGGTGATCGCCGACGGCTCCCGGCTCGGCGGGCTGGGCGAGCTGCTGGACCTGCTGCGCCTGGCCGACGGCCCCGGCACGGCGGACGCGCTGGCCTGGCTCCTGGAGGGCGTGGAGCCCGAACTGGTCGAGCGGCTGCTGGCCGAGTGCGACGACGACGTGGCCCGCAACTGGCCGCACTGGCACGCGACCTACCAGCGCTGCACCTCGCCGCTGTGGGGCCCGCCGGACGCTCCGGCCGCCGGCGCCGGCCTCGGCCTCGACGGACTGGGGCGCATCGCGGACTGACTCCGGGGCTCTTCGCGGGCCCTTGATCTACGCGCGTGGCATGAGCCGGAGGCAGGGGACCGCGGCATATGCCGAGCCGGTCCCCAGTGCGGGGGAGATCTCAACTCC
>NZ_JBIVVI010001314.1:0-2381 GCF_044757675.1 Kitasatospora sp. NPDC091257 | reverse complement strand
GGCTCGGGCCTACGGGGCTTGGGCCGTCGCGGTCCGGCCGGTCGGGGGCCGGGCCGCCGACAGCCCGGCCGGCAGCGGCAGTTCGCGCAGCTCGCGGATCAGCGCCCGGACGGCGGCCGTCCCGGCCAGCTCGGGCGTGGTGACGTACCCGACCGAGCGGCTCGGCGGCCGCGGCCCGAGGTCGGTGACGGCGAGGCCGGCCGGGGCGCCGAGCAGGGCGGTCCGGGGCATGATCGCCATGCCGAGGCCCTGGGCGACCAGCGAGAGGGCCACCGTGTCGTCCTCCACGTCCACGGTCGCGGGCGGGATCCAGTCCTGCCGCTGCCACCAGTCCCGGGTGTACGAGCCGCAGTTCTCGTCCCAGTCGACCAGCGGGAGCTCGCGCGGCGCCGGGTGGCCGTGCGGGTGCGCGAGCGCGTACGACTCCTCGTACAGCCGCACCGCGACCAGGCCCGGGGCGGGTGGCGGGCCGCCCGCGTCGAGCGTCGCCAGCCCGAGGTCGGCGCGACCGTCGGCGACCTCACCGGCGGTGCCGCGGCCGAGCTCCCGGACGATCCGGACGTGGGTGCCGAGCCCGGGGTGGCGCTCGGCGAGCCGGGCCAGGACGGGCGGCAGCAGGTGGGCGGCGGCACTGCGGAAGGCGGCGATCCGCAGGGTGCCGGTCAGCGGCCCGTCCGCTCCCGCGCCGCGCACCTCGGGGCCCATCACGTCCAGCAGCCGCAGGATCCGGCGGGCGTACGCCACCGCTCGCGCGCCGCCCTCGGTGGGGCGCGCGCCGTGGCGCCCGCGGTCGAAGAGCACCGCGCCGAGCTTCCGCTCGCAGGCGCGGACGGCGTGCGAGACGGCGGACTGGGTACTGCCCAGGCGTGCGGCGGCCGCCGTGAAGCTCCGCTCCTCCTCGACGGCGACCAGGGTCCGCAGCTCGTGCGGGGCGAGATCGGTCATACGGCCGAACCTATCCCGCGATCCATCGATCCTGCTCATGGATGCCGCCGTTCCATCGACCGGCGCCCCTGCCCGGCAGCTCCCGCGCTTCCTACGGTGATCACGTCCGCCCGTCCTCTGCCGTCCGGAGCCCCCGATGTCCCGCTCCACCACCCGCGCCGTCCACCTGGTCTCCCGCCCCGACGGGGCGCCGACCGCCGCGAACTTCGCCTTCGTCGAGGAGACCGTCCCGGCCCTCGCGGCGGGCGAGGCCCTGGTCGAGAACCTCTACCAGTCCGTCGACCCGTACATGCGCGAGGAGATGGAGGAGGGCGGCTGGGAGCTGCACGCCCCGCTGGAGGGCCGCGCCCTCGGCCGGGTGGTGGAGTCCCGGGCCGACGCCCTGCCGGTCGGGACACTGGTCCAGCACCGCCAGGCCTGGCGCGCCCACGCGGTGGTCACCGCCGAGCGGGCGAGCCTGCTGCCCGATCTCGCCGGCGTCCCGCTCAGCTCCCACCTGTCGGTGCTCGGCGGCACCGGCCTGTCCGCCTGGGTCGCGCTGACCAGGATCGCCCGGCTCCAGCCCGGCGAGACGCTCTTCGTCTCGGCGGCCGCCGGCGGCGTCGGCACCGCCGCCGGGCAGCTCGCCCGGCTGCTCGGCGCCGGACGGATCGTCGGCAGCACCGGCTCCGCGGCCAAGGCCGCCCGCCTCACCGAGCGGCTCGGCTTCGACGCCGCTTTCGACTACCACGACGGCCCGATCGCGGACCGACTGCGCGAGGCCGCCCCCGAGGGGCTGCACGCCTACCTGGACAACGTCGGCGGCGACCACCTGGAGGCCGCCAT
The DNA here is from genome assembly GCF_044757675.1 of Kitasatospora sp. NPDC091257. Classification (NCBI taxonomy): domain Bacteria; kingdom Bacillati; phylum Actinomycetota; class Actinomycetes; order Kitasatosporales; family Streptomycetaceae; genus Kitasatospora; species Kitasatospora sp. NPDC091257. Next base: position 611 of record NZ_JBIVVI010001314.1, on the reverse strand, counting down.
CGGCGCCCTGCGCGAGCGCGGCCGGATCGCCTGGTGCGGCGCGGTCGCCCAGTACAACCGGCTCGGGAACCCGCCGGCCGCCCCGCGCAACCTGTTCGACGTGGTCGGGAAGAGCCTGCGACTGGAGGGCTTCCTGGTCCGCGACCACCTCGACGCCCGGCCGGAGCTGTACGACTTCCTGGTCCCGCACCTGCGCTCGGGCGCCGTCGTCCCGGACGAGACCGTCGTGGACGGCTTCGACCGGGTGGTGGACGCCTTCCTCGGCATGCTGCGCGGCGCCAACACCGGCAAGATGCTGGTCCGGATCACCCACTGACCCGGCGCCGACCGGCCCGGCCCCCCAACCGGCCCGCCCCCGACCGGCCCGCCGCGCCCCGCCGGGCAGCCCTCACCCGGGCGGGACACAGTCCGGCAGCCCCCGCCCGGGCAGGAGTCACTCCGGCAGGACGGCCAGGTCGAGCGCGGCCAGCCGGACCGGGTCCGCCACCACCTCGTAGCCGGCCACCCGGCCGTCCGCGACCGACCAGCGGCTTGCCGCCGATCCGCCCGGTGCTCGGGCGCGGCACCAGCAGCTGCTGGGCCGCCGCCTTCACCTGACTGCGCGGGTAGAG
>NZ_JBIVVI010001313.1:0-2382 GCF_044757675.1 Kitasatospora sp. NPDC091257 | reverse complement strand
GGTGGCCGGGTTGCTGCGCCGGGAGCCCTTGATCGCCCCCTGGTCGACGGAGACCACGCCCTCCTCGCGCGGGATCGAGCCGTGGATCAGCGAGCTCTTGCCGGAGCCCGCCACCCCGGTCACCACCGTGAGCACCCCGAGCGGGACGTCCACGTCCACGTCCCGCAGGTTGTGGGTGCCCGCGCCGCGGATCTCCAGCTTCCCGGTGGGCTTGCGGACGTCGTCCCGCAGCGCCGTCCGGTCGGACAGGTGACGGCCGGTCACCGTGCCACTGGTGCGCAGCCCCGGCACGTCGCCCTCGTAGCAGACTGTGCCGCCGGCCGTGCCCGCCCCGGGGCCGAGGTCGACCACGTGGTCGGCGATCGCGATGGTCTGCGGCTTGTGCTCCACCACCAGCACCGTGTTGCCCTTGTCCCGCAGGCGCAGCAGCAGCTGGTTCATCCGGTCGATGTCGTGCGGGTGCAGGCCGGTGGTGGGCTCGTCGAAGACGTAGGTGGTGTCGGTGAGCGAGGAACCGAGGTGGCGGACCATCTTGACCCGCTGGGCCTCGCCGCCGGAGAGGGTGCCGGAGGGGCGGTCGAGCGAGAGGTAGCCGAGGCCGATCTCCACGAAGGAGTCCAGGGCCTGCCGGAGCGTGCCGAGCAGCGGCGCCACCGAGGGCTCGTCGAGGTCGCGGACCCAGGCGGCGAGGTCGCTGATCTGCATCGCGCAGGCGTCGGCGATGCTGATCCCGGCGATCCGGGAGGAGCGGGCGGCCGCGCTGAGCCGGGTGCCCTCGCAGTCCGGGCAGGCGGTGAAGGTGACGGCCCGCTCCACGAAGGCCCGGATGTGCGGCTGCAGCGCGTCCTTGTCCTTGGACAGCATCGACTTCTGGATCTTGGGGATCAGGCCCTCGTAGGTGAGGTTGACGCCGTTGACCTTGACCTTGGTCGGCTCCCGGTACAGGAAGTCCCGCATCTCCTGCTCGGTGAACTCGCGGATCGGCTTGTCCGGGTCGAGGAAGCCCGAGTTGGCGTAGACGCCGACCGTCCACCAGCTGTCGGTCTTCCAGCCGGGGATGGTGAACGCGCCCCCGGAGATCGACTTGCCGTCGTCGTACAGCTGGGTGAGGTCGATGTCCGAGACGGTGCCGCGGCCCTCGCAGCGCGGGCACATGCCGCCGGTGATGCTGAAACGGCGCTGCTCCTTGACGGTCTTGCCGGCGCGCTCGACGGTGACGGCGCCGGCGCCGCTGATCGAGGGCACGTTGAAGGAGAAGGCCTTGGGGGAGCCGATGTGCGGGGTGCCGAGGCGGCTGAAGAGGATGCGCAGCATCGCGTTGGCGTCGGTGGCGGTGCCGACGGTGGAGCGCGGGTCGGCGCCCATCCGCTGCTGGTCGACGATGATCGCGGTGGTCAGGCCTTCGAGGACGTCCACCTCGGGGCGGGCCAGGGTGGGCATGAAGCCCTGGACGAAGGCGCTGTACGTCTCGTTGATCAGCCGCTGGGACTCGGCGGCGACGGTGTCGAAGACCAGCGAGCTCTTGCCGGAGCCGGACACCCCGGTGAACACCGTCAGACGGCGCTTGGGGATGTCGACGCTGACGTCCTTGAGGTTGTTCTCCCGTGCGCCGTGCACGCGGATCAGGTCATGGCTGTCGGCGAGGTGCGGCTGCGCATCCGTCCGCTTGGGCATCGTTCTCTTCGCTCCCTGGCTCTCGGCGGTCTGTGGAGGGGCCTGCTGGGCGGGCCCGCCCCGCGGCCGCCGTCGGTGTGCTCGAACCGTTCGATCCAACCATCGATCCGGCCGGGATCGAACGGGTTTCGGGTGCGGTCGACGAGGGGCGGGGCGGGCCCGGTGCCCGTGGGCCCGGCTCAGCCCAGTTCGTTGAAGCGGACCATGTTGCCCGCCGGGTCGCGGAACGCGCAGTCGCGGACGCCGTACGGCTGCTTGGTCGGCTCCTGGACCAGCTCGGCGCCGCCCGACTTCAGCCGGTCGTAGACGCCGTCCAGGTCGCGGGTGCCCAGAACGACCCGGGCGTAGGTGCCCTTGGCCATCATCTCGGTGATGGTCCGCTGCTCCTCCTCGGTGCGGCCCGGGTCGGCGGACGCCGGCTCCAGCACCAGGGAGACGTCGGGCTGGCCGGCGGGGCCGACGGTGATCCAGCGCATCGGGCCGCCGCCGACGTCGCTGCGCACCTCGAAGCCCAGCAGATCGCGGTAGAAGGCGAGGGAGGCCTCGGGGTCGGTGTGGGGGAGGAAGGTCCAGTGAATGGTGATGTCGCTCATGACCGCAACGCTAGGCGCGCACCCCGGCCGGGCGCTTCTCGAATCCTGATCGGTCCGGGCGGCTGCGAATCTCGTCGGGTAGAGCGGCCGTGCCGGCCGCGGCCCCGGGGGAGGG
>NZ_JBIVVI010001312.1:0-2383 GCF_044757675.1 Kitasatospora sp. NPDC091257 | reverse complement strand
CCTTCCAGCGCGGGGCGACGCTCGGCGAGCTGACCACGCCGCTGCTGCTGCTCGCCGTGCCGGCACTCGGGCGGGCCGACGGTGACGTCTCCACAGCGCGGTGTCTCGGGCGGCCGGTTCGGAAATCACGAAACATTCGGCACTGTAACAGTTCGTTGCGCTCATGACACCCGGGTGCGGCCCGTCGCGGATCTCCACGCGGCGCGGGCCGCGGGGGAGTGCGGCGAGCTCCGGAGCGGCCGGGGGACGGGACGTCGCGCAGTGGCGTGAGTCACGCTGGAGCCGGGCGATTTCGGCTGTTCTGTCTGGATGTTGCCCGTTGATTGGTGGGATTGCTCCGGGCCGGAGGTCGGTGATCGTGTCGGGCCTAAATATGATCGGAAGCCACGATCGTCGGTTAGTGGTGACGGTCGTATGTGCAACCTGGGAACGGTCCGGACCGTCTCTCTGTGTGCGGTGCGCCGGATCGTCAGGGGCGTCGCTTCCGTCGGTGAAAGGTACGCGCATGTCAGGTCGGAGGGGCGAGAGCCCGGCTCGGGGAGAAGGCGTGCCCGCGACGGAAGACGCCGCGGGATCCGTGCCCTCCCCGCGTGCCGGCGGCCGGGCGGAGGCCCGTCGCGCCGCCCAGGGCAAGGGCGGACGCGGCGGTGGCGGCGGCGGGAAAGCGGAGGCCGCGTCGGCGGGTGGTGGCCGGGCCGCCGCCCGCAAGAGTGCCAAGCCCAAGAAGAACGTGAAGAAGATCGTCGCCTGGTCGACGGCGGGCGTGCTGGTGGTCATCGCCGGCGTCGGCGGCGCGATCTACCTCAAGCTGAACGCCAACATCAAGTCCTTCGACGGCGACGCGATAGCCCGCAACCGTCCCCCGGAGGCGAAGGCCGACGCGGACGGCAACAAGCCGGTCAACATCCTGCTGATCGGTTCGGACAGCCGCGGCAAGAACAACGCGGACCTCGGCGGCGGCGAGGACGGCGGCGCCCGTTCGGACACCACGATCCTGTTGCACGTCTACGCCGATCACAAGCACGCCGTGGGGATCTCGATACCGCGCAACGCCAAGGTCGAGCTGCCGTCCTGCAAGCTGCCCAACGGCAAGTGGACCAAGGGCGGCAACACCGACCTGTTCAACGCCGCGTTCTCGATGGGCGGCAGCGACGACGGCAACCCGGCCTGCACCCAGAACACGGTGGAGAAGCTCACCGGCATCCGCGTCGACCACACCCTCGTGGTCGACTTCAACGGCTTCGCCTCGATGACCTCGGCCGTCAACGGCGTGGACATCTGTCTGCCGAAGCCGATCTACGAGGGTGACATCAACCCCAAGCTGAAGAAGAAGGGCGACCTCGTCCTTCCGCAGGGCAAGCAGACCGTGGAGGGCCAGAAGGCGCTCGACTACGTCCGGCTGCGGCACGGCATCGGCGACGGCTCGGACATCGGCCGGATGAAGCGCCAGCAGGCGTTCCTCGGATCGCTCGCCAGCAAGATCAAGAAGGACGGGATGAACCCCACCACCCTTCTGCCGCTGGCCGACGCCGCGACCAAGTCCCTGGTCGTCGACCCCGGCCTGGACTCCGCCGACAAGCTGCTCTCCTTCGGCCTGTCGCTGAAGAACATCGACATGCACGACCTCAAGTTCGTGACGGTTCCGTGGCGTTACCGCACCCAGGACCAGGACCTCGACCTGGTCCAGGCGGACGCCAACAAGCTCTGGGAGACCCTCAAGGCCGACCAGACCATCGACGGCCAGAACGCCACCGGCCAGCAGCCGGACGCCCCGGCCGACGGCACCAGCCCGGCCCCGCAGCAGCCCGCACCGCCCACCACCCCGGCCGCCCCGGCCGCGGACACCGCCAACTCGGCGATCAGGGTGGCGGTCTACAACGGAACGAGCGTCAACGGCCTGGCCGGCAAGGCGACCGAGCAGTTGAAGGGCGCCAAGTTCGCCGCCAGCACGGCGGGCCAGGCGGCGAGCACCAAGTACAGGACCACCACGATCGAGTACGGATCCGGGCAGAAGGCGAACGCCGAGAAGGTCGCCGCGCTGTTCCCGGGCGCCGGCCTGGAGCCCAGCAGCGCCCGGGGCATCTCGGTGATCGCCGGCCAGGACTTCGCCGCCGCGATGGGGATGGCCACCGGTGCCCCGGCCGGCGGCGGCGCGACGGCCGCCACCCCGGGCGTCCCGGCGCCCCCGCAGCCGCTGCCGACCACCATCACCAACGACGCCCGTTCCGCGGACGACGACATCTGCGCGAACACCAGCTACGGCAGCGGCGGCTGACCGCACCCACCGGATACCACGGGGTCCCACCGCGGCGAGCTCATCGCCGACGGCCGCCTCGCCCGCGCCATCCGCACCGTCGAGGCCTTCGGCCTGCAGCTCGCCACC
>NZ_JBIVVI010001311.1:0-2386 GCF_044757675.1 Kitasatospora sp. NPDC091257 | reverse complement strand
GGTAGGGAGGGCGGCCAGGGTGGAGAGACGCAGGTGACGGTGGGTAAGGACCGACCGGTCGGCTTTCTGCTGAGAACGAGTTACTGCAAGCCGTTCGCAGTCCGTAAATATGCCAATGTTGCCGAACCTGCGTCTACTATCCGCCCCTGCCTGCCAGCAAGGGCCCGCCGTTTGTATAGTGTCCGCCAGCAGCCACCGGCTGCACGGCTGGAGCGCCCTCCCTCATAGCTGGACGCCCACTCGCCGTTACTGCCCCACCCGGGTGTCCCACACACACCGGGTGTGACATCGGGACGGATACATGGTGCTGGGGGAGATCCCGACAACCCGCGTGTCTGCGCGACTGCAGCAGTCGCCCGGACACCTCATTCGCGTTGCACAGCAGGTCCACACCCGTTTGTGGTCCGAACACGTCGGAGCCGATCTCACGGCTCCGCAGTTCGCCGTGCTGCTGGTCCTGGCCCTGGAACCGGGTGCGGACCAGCGGACGGTCGGCGAGCGGGCCTCGCTCGACAAGGCCACGATGGCGGAGATGGTCGCGCGGCTGGTCCGCCGCGGCCTGGTGCTGCGCAGGCGCGACCCGGCCGACGGCCGGCGCAAACTGTTGGCGCTCTCGCAGAGCGGTGCCCAGGCGGTGCGCGAGGCCACCGGTGGTGTGGTCCGCGTTCAGCGCGTCCTGTTCGAGCCGCTCACGGCGGAGGAACAGGTCGAGATCGTCCGGGTGATGGCCAAGATAGCCAGGCTGGAGCCCGCGGCGGTCGCCGTCATCACCGACGCGCGGCCGATACTGGACGCCCAGCGGGCGATCGGCTACCTGATCAGGGTGAGCCAGCAGGTGCACACCAAGCTCTGGTCGGAGCACGTGGGCGCCGAGCTGACGGCTCCGCAGTACGCGGTGCTGGACGCGCTGGAACTGGAACCGGGCGCCGACCAGCGCACGGTCGGCGAGCTGGCCTCGCTGGACAAGGCCACGATGGCCGAGATGGTCAGCCGACTGGTGCGCCGCGGTCTGGTGCAGCGCCGGCGCGACCCCTCGGACGGGCGGCGCAACCTGCTCTCGCTCTCACCGGCGGGACAGGACCTGCTGCACCGCTCGGCCGCCGGGGTGGCCGAGGTCCAGCGGCTGCTGCTGGCCCCGCTGGAGGAGAGCGAGCACGAGGCCGCGCTCGCGCTCATCGCGAAGGCGGGCAGGCTCTAGGTCAAGACTTCGCCGCAGTAGCCAAAACGATTCGCCAAAACGCTGAGGGTCCATGGCCATGGACTTTGGCGGATCGGGGTACGCCTGAGGCCGCCCGCTCCCCCCACGGGAGCGGGCGGTCTTCGGCATGACGGCCGTCAGGCGATCCGGGTGTCCGGGGGCCGGGCCCCCGGGCCGGGCGTCAGTTCCAGTCGAACTCCTGCGGGTCCGGGCCGATCCGCTTGCCGGTGGCCACGGTGGCGATCGCCGCGAGGTCCTCGGCGTCCAGCTCGAAGCCGGCGACGTCCAGGTTCTCGCGGATCCGGGACGGGGTGACCGACTTCGGGATGGCGATCACGCCGCTCTGGAGGTGCCAGCGCAGCACCACCTGGGCGACCGTGCGGCCGTGCTTCTCGGCGGTCTTCACCAGGGCGGGCTCGGCGAGCAGGTCCTTGCCCTGACCCAGCGGGCTCCAGGCCTCGGTGGCGATGCCGTGCTCGGCGTGGAACGCGCGCAGCTCCGCCTGGGGGAAGTACGGGTGCAGCTCGACCTGGTTCAGGGCCGGGGCGACGGAGGCCTCGTCCAGCAGGCGGCTCAGCTGCTCGGTGCCGAAGTTGGAGACGCCGATCGACCTGACCCGGCCGCCCGCCTTCAGCTGCTCGAAGGCCTTCCAGATGTTCAGGTAGCTGTCGCCGTGCATCGGGCGCGGCCAGTGGATCAGGTAGAGGTCGAGGTATTCGAGGCCGAGCTTGGCCAGCGAGGCGTCGAACTCGCGCAGCACCGCGTCGCGGCCCTGCTCGCCGGACCAGTCGCGGGTGCCCGAGTTCCACAGCTTGGTGGTGACGTAGAGGTCCTCGCGGGCGACGCCGCCCGCCAGGGCGTCGGCGATCGCCGCGCCGGTGCCGGCCTCGTTCTCGTAGATGGCCGCGGTGTCGATGGAGCGGTAGCCGGCCTCGATCGCGGTGCGGACGGCCGGGGTGGCCTCGGCGTCCGGGACCTGCCACACGCCGAAGCCGAGCTGCGGGATCTGCGCGCCGTCGTTGAGGGTGACGGTGGGGATGGTGCTCACGGGAAGGGGTGCCCTCCTGATTGTCCTGTGGTTCCAGTGGGGGCAACTGGCGTCCCGGTGTGATTGTTCCCGCCGAACGGGCGAATCTTGGGTGAAGCTTTGCGGGGGTTTGGCCGAGGGGTCGGCCGACCCGGGGCGGG
>NZ_JBIVVI010001310.1:0-2388 GCF_044757675.1 Kitasatospora sp. NPDC091257 | reverse complement strand
GGGTATGGCCGGGCGTGGCGGTGCCCGGCCACCTGTGGGGCGGTGGCCGGGCGGGAGAGGTGCGGGGGTCAGTGCGCGGTCGGGTCCTTGGTCCGGATACGAAAGTTCGGGTAGTCGCTCTGGGCGAACAAGCGCAGGATGTCGGCTTCGGGGACGGGCGGGGCGGGGCGGGCTCGGTGGGGGTGGAACAGGACGGTGGCCGGGTCGGTGCGGGCATGGACGGTCGGGTAGATCCGGGCGAGGTAGGTGCGGAGCATGTCGAGCCAGGGCAGGCCCAGAAGGGTGCCCCAGACGGCGGCGCAGACCAGGGGCGAGAAGATGTCGCCGAGTTGCTGGCACTGGCTGGTGCGGGAGCCGGTGACCGGGTGGTCGCCGGGCAGGCCGACCAGTGCGCAGACTTCGGGGATGGTGAAGCGGCGTCCGGTTTCCTGGCAGTACCAGCCGCGGATCTTGCCGGTGACGGCGGTGATGGTGCGGTTGAGGGCGAACACGTTGCCGCCGCTGGTCTTGCGTTCGCCGCGGGTGTTGATGCGGGTGTCCAGTGGCCAGCCGAGCGCGAGGGCGGCGTTGGTGCGGATGCCGGGGACGGTGACGGGGCCGGGGCTGCGGTACCAGTGAGCGGACATGATGGCGCGGTTGCGGTTGCTGGCGGAGCCGAAGTCGGCGGCGTCCAGGTCCTGCCACTGCACGGACTCGCATCCGGCGGTCCACAGTTCGGTCTGGATGTACTCCTGGACGGCTTCGGGCAGGGCCGAGCTCTGCTCGATGACGATGTGCTGGAGTGGTGCGCCGATGGAGCGCAGGCCCAGGATCCAGATGACCGGGGCGAGCATGAGTCCGGCCGTCTGGGCGGTCATGTCGTCGACCAGCGACCACAGTTCGGTGATGGGGGCGCCGGAGGGCTCGGCCATGTGGTCGTAGCAGTCCTCGTCGCAGTCGCCTGGGTCGTCATGGGTGCAGACGTGCGCCCCGTCCACCCACACGTTGCCCATGTGGGCGCCGACCTGGTCGATCGCGTCGAGGAGGATCTCCAGGTTCGTGGCGTCGCGGCCGGCTCCGAGACCGGCGCGGGTCCAGTCGGTGCACGGCATCGTGCACATGACGTGGCGGGTCCAGCGCAGTGCCGGGTGGCGGGGGTCGAGGGTCTTGATGTCCTGGCGGATGACGGTGCATCCGGCTGCTGTGCTGGTGGCGGTCGGGTCTTTCCTCAGCTCGATGCACACCATGTCGGCTTCGACGCCGAGGACCAGGCGCAGGCCCGCGCAGCCTCCGCCGCATCCGGCGCACACGTTCACCCCGCGAGGGGCGTCGCCGGGCTTCGGTGGGTAGAGCCAGCGGGTCGGGTAGGGGGCGGCGAGTTGGTCGCGCTGTGCTGTGGTGAGGGAGTCGAGGAGGGCGGTGAGTTCGGGGCCGTCGAGGGCGAACAGGTCCTCGTGTGCGGGGAGGGCTTCGGTTGTCGGCTGGGCTTGGCCGTCGGTGTCGAGGGCGAAGAGGGGGATGTCCTCGTGCGCGGTGGGGCGGGCGACGGGTATGGGCATGCGGCTCCCGGTCTGTGTGAATGGTCGGACCGGCGGCGGGGCGCCCGGCGGGTGAACACCGGCCGGGGCCGGGGCGGGTGGCGTGCTCGCCCGGCGGGGCGCCGTCCGGTCTCGGTGCGCTGAAAAGTAGGCGTGGGAGGGAGCCGGTCAACGGCGCACTGTGCTGGCGCCGAGGGGCCGCAGGCGCGCGCCGCGCGCCGCTTCTGATCGCTGCCGCTGGCGGGCAGCACACACCCGTTCCTGCCCTGCTGCCCCGTGGGTCACGGCCGGGTAGTCGTCGAGGACGGCGGGCCGCGTGGGACACGGACCGGAGCAGGGGCGCAGTGTGCGGGGGCCTGCAGCGGGCTGGCGGGTTCACGGGTGCGGAAACCCGGTCAGGGGCCGTCACCGGGCTGGTGACGGCCCGGTGACGGCCCCTGAGGGACGAGCGCTGGTGTGGGCTCGGCTGGTGGTCGTCCTCAGCCGAGGCGGATGTCCCGCCGCGTGCTGAGGATCTTGTTGATCAGGCGGTCGGCCTCCGGGCCGGGCCGGTCGATGTCGGCCTGGCCGTGGTCGGCTGGCGGACATGACGCGCAGCCAAACCGGGCGGTACTCCTGTGTGGTGGGGCCCAGTGGCCGAGCGGGCATCCCGGAGCGCCGGAGCACCGGCGGTACTCGACGGCGGCCGGGCACGAAGCACGACACACAGGCAGGGCCGCCCGGCCCCGGACCTGATTCGGTCCGGCGCAGGGAGCGGGTGGCGCCGGTACCGCGCCGGGAGCGCCCCGCGCGGTCCGTGCGCAGGGCGCGGTAGGAGCGGCAGAGTAACCGGACGGCGTGCCCCCCCGGGGGGGGGGGCGGGGGGGGGGCC
>NZ_JBIVVI010001309.1:0-2388 GCF_044757675.1 Kitasatospora sp. NPDC091257 | reverse complement strand
GTGACCAGCACTAAGCCGCGCCGGGAGACCACCAGCCCCTCGGCCACCAGCACCGCGATGGCCCGGGAGACCGTCACCGGGCTGACCTGGTGACGTTCCACCAGCGCCCGACTGGAGGGCAGCTTCCGTCCCTCCGGGTAGCGCTCGACCTCCCGCCGCAGGATGTCGGCGAGTTCGGTCACACTGCTACGCTCGTTCATGACGGCACAAGATAGCGCTACCCGGCTTCGGGCGGTAGCACCTCGCCAGGCCCCCGCTTCCGGCACCGCCCTCGCGGCCCTCGCCGTGGCCTCCTTCTCGCTCTCCTTCCCGGCGACTGCGTGGTCCCTGACCGGCTTCGGCCCGTGGTCCGCGACCGGCCTGCGCGGCGCCCTCGCCGGTCTGCTGGCCGTCCTCCACCTGGCGGCCGTCCGCGCCCCGCTGCCGCAGCGGCGGCACTGGCCCGGACTGCTGGTGGTCTCCGGCGGCTGCGTCCTCGGCTTCCCGCTGCTGACCACGCTCGCCCTGCGCACCTCCTCGACCGCCCACTCGGCAGTGGTCATCGGCGTGCTGCCGCTGGCCACGGCGACGGTCGCGGCGCTGCGCACCGGTCGCCGGCCGTCCGGGGCGTTCTGGGCGGCGGCGCTCGCCGGGGCCGCCGCCGTGCTCGCCTTCACCCTGGTGCGGAGCCACGGCCGGCCGACCGTCGCCGACCTCTACCTGTTCGCGGCGGTACTGCTCTGCGCCGCCGGGTACGCCGAGGGCGGGCGGCTCTCCCGGGACCTGCCGGGCGCCCAGGTGATCGCCTGGGCGGTGGTGGCCGCCCTGCCCGCGACGCTGCTGACCGCGGCGCTCGGGCTGGGCACCGAGCCGGTGCGGTTCGGGGCGCAGGCCCTGGTCGGGCTGGCCTACACGGCGGCGGTCTCGCAGCTCGGCGGGTTCGTGCTCTGGTACCGGGGGATGGCCGCGATCGGGGTGCCGAGGGCCAGCCAGCTCCAGCTCGCGCAGCCGCTGCTGACACTGGTCTGGTCGGTGCTGCTGCTCGGCGAGCGGCTGCCGGCCGCGGCGCCCGTCACCGCGGTGGTGGTGCTGGTCTGCATCGCGGTGACCCAGCGGGCCCGGACCTGACCCGCGGGCGCCGCAGGGCTGCGCCGTACGTTCCCGAACCCCCGATCCGACCGGTTCGGCGCGGCCCCTTGCTCGTTAGGATGAACCCGTGCCCGTCGGTCCGGGCGAGGCATCCGGAGGGAGTGGGCCGTCATGGCAGACGAGAGGCACGCCCCGGCGGCCGGGGACGCGCCGGCCCGGCGCCGCGGCCAGGGCGAGCTGGAGGCGCAGGTGCTCGCGGTGCTCCAGCAGGCGCCCGGCCCGGCCGCCGCGGGATGGGTCCAGGAACGCCTGGAGGGCGACCTGGCCTACACCACGGTCATGACCATCCTGTCCCGGCTGCACGCCAAGAGCGCCGTGACCAGGACCCGCTCCGGCCGTTCCTACCTGTGGCAGGCCTCCTCGGACGCCGCCGGGCTGGCCGCGCTGCGGATGCGCCGGATGCTCGACGGGGAGGCGGACCGGGACGCCGTCCTGGCCAGCTTCGTCAGCGCGCTGCTGCCGCACGACGAGGAACTGCTCCGGGCGCTGCTGGACGCCGCGTCCGCCGATCCGGCAGTGCCCGACCGTGAGAGCTGACCCGTGGGCCTCTTCGTCTTCCTCCCGCTCGTCCTGCCGCTCACCGCGGTCCCGATCGCGCGCCTGACCGAACAGCACCTGCACCCGCGCGGCGCGGCCCGGCTGATGACCGTGATCAGCGCGGTGATGGCGGTGTGCAGCGCGCTCTGCCTCGGGCTGATCGGCGTGGTGGGCACCGCGCAGATCCCCGGCAACCCGCTGCCGGACAGCTGGTCCGACCCGGAGGTGCGGGCCGCGCTGCCGTACCACGAGACGGTCGGCACGGCCGCGATGTGGCTGCTGGCCCTGGTGGTCCTCGCCTGCGCCCGGACGGTCGTGCGGCACCTGCGGGTGCGGGCCCGGGCCCGCCGGGCGCTGAGCGGGCTGCCCGTCGGGCCGGGACCGGCCGGCGACCTCGCGGTGCTGCCGGACCGGAGCCCGTACGCCTACGCGCTGCCCGGATCGCCCGGCCGGGTCGTGGTCTCCACCGGGATGCTGGCCGGCCTGGCCGCCGACGAGCGCGAGGCGCTGCTCGCCCACGAGCGGGCGCACCTGCGCCACCGCCACCACCGGTACCTGCTGACCACCCAGCTCGCCGCCTGCGTCAACCCGTTCCTGCGGCCGCTGCAGGACGCGGTGGCGTACAGCGCGGAGCGGTGGGCGGACGAGGACTCGGCGCAGGCCGTGGGGGACCGCCGGATCACCGCGCGGGCGGTGGCCCGGGCGGCCCTGGTCTCGCACGCC
>NZ_JBIVVI010001308.1:0-2390 GCF_044757675.1 Kitasatospora sp. NPDC091257 | reverse complement strand
GACCCTCCTGCCGCAGGACCGCCAGCGCCTTGGTCGCCGTGGCCATGGCCACCCCCCACCGCTGCGTGACCGCCCGCGTGGAGGGCACCCGGTCACCCGGACGCAGTTCACCGACCTCGATGCGATGCCGAAGTTCGGCGGCGATCCTCGCGTACGGCGGCAAGACCGACATGATGCACTCCTCGGTGTACTAGTGCACGAAGCCTAGCGCACTAGGGTTCCTTCTCGATTTTCGCACTTCACAGGCGAACTTGAGCCTCATACGTTGTACGCACAGACCTGAGAGAGGAACCCGGGATGACCAAGAACACCACCACCACCCGCACCGTGCTGATCTCCGGCGCCAGCGTGGCCGGCCCGGCGCTCGCCCACTGGCTGCGCCGCCACGGCTTCGTCCCCACCGTGGTGGAGCGCGCCGGAGCGGTGCGCGAGGGCGGCTACGCGGTGGACTTCCGCGGCGAAGCCCTGGACGTGCTGGACCGGATGGGCCTGCTGGAGCAGATCCGCGAGCTGGACACCGAGATGGGCGACGCGGCGATGGTGGACGCCGAGGGCCGCCAGTACGCGACCCTGCCGGCCGTGATCTTCGCGGGCGACCTGGAGGTCCTCAAGGGCGATCTGACCAGGATGCTGTACGAGGCCACCCGCGACGACGTCGAGTATGTCTTCGGGGACTCCATCGCGAGCCTGACCGAGGACGAGCACGGCGTCGAGGTCACCTTCGAGCGCGGCGCTCCCCGCCGCTTCGACCTGGTCGTCGGCGCCGACGGCCTGCACTCGCGCACCCGGACGCTCACCTTCGGCCCCGAGGAGCAGTTCGTGCGCCACCTCGGCATCTACACCGCCATCTTCAGCCTGGACAACTACCTCGGCCTGCAGAACACCGGCCGTCTCCACGCCGCCCCGGGCAAGGCCGCCAACATCTTCACCGCCCGCGCCAACAGCGAGGCCCGCGCCGCCTTCCACTTCGCCGCCGGGCATCTGGAGTACGACCGCCACGACCGCGCCGGGCAGCAGCGCATCATCGCCGAACGCTTCGCGGACGACGGCTGGGAGATCCCGCGCCTGCTCCAGGAGATGGCGCAGGCATCGGACTTCTTCTTCGACGCCAACGCCCAGGTGGAGATGGACACCTGGTCCAAGGGGCGGGTCGTGCTGCTCGGCGACGCCGGGTACTGCGCCGGCCCGACCTCCGGCCGCGGCACCTCGCAGGCCCTGATCGGCGCGTACATCCTGGCCGGTGAACTCGCCGCCTCCGGTGGTGACCACACGACGGCCTTCGCCGCGTACGAGCGCGAGATGCGCGGCTACGTGACGGAGCACCAGACCCTGGGGCGCGAGGGCGCGGAGCGGTTCTTCATGCCCGCCCCCACCCAGGAGATTCTGGACATGCTGGCCGCCCAGGCACCCGAGAGCACCCGCACCACCCCGATCCGGCTGCGTGACTACGGCGCATCGCCGTCACCCGAGTCGGCGGCGGTCGCCGTGGCCGTGGGCACGGTCTGACGGCAGTCCTCGACAGGGCCCGTCGAGGACGCGGCAAGGCCCGGGGCGGAGGTCCTCACGCGTGCCTCCGGTGTCGTGCGAAGCGGGACACCCGGGAGGCGTGGGAAACGGGCGTCACCGTGTGACGGCACGGGTCAGGAGGCGGTCGTCGGGTTGAATCCCTTGGTGATCAGCCGGACGGCCAGGCACAGTTCCCAGGCGAAGACCGGAACGGCGGCGAGCATCCCCGGCCCGGAGACCTGCGGGTAGAGGCCGAACAGGACGGCGATCGCGGAGGTGAAGATCAGTGCGCCGCCGACGAGCCCCAGTACGGCGATGAAGCGCGGTATCAGCCGGGAGCGGTACAGCAGGCAGGCGAGCACCGCGGTGTTGGCTCCGCAGATGAAGTTGGGGCCGAGCAGGAACGTCCAGTCGTGGATGGCGACCAGGGCTTTCCCCGTGGTGAGGAGCGCGGCGCTGTCCGCTCCCTGCGGAGGGTGTTGGCGGAGGGTCACCAGGGCCAGCAGGCTGACGATGCCGACGGCGATGACGGCGGCTTCCAGGGTGCGCAGGCCGAGGTACCCGACGGCGAGGCCTTCGCCGTGCCGGCGGGCGACGGGGTACATCGTGCATGCGGTGGCGACGATGCCGATGGTGAGGAGCACCTCGAACAGGGCGCCCAGGAGCACTTGGGTGTCCGGGCCGGCGCCGACCACGTAGTCGGCGGTCTTCAGGATCGGGCCGTACAGGACGAGCCCGCCGATCGAGGTGACGTGGGTGATGAGGAAGCACGTGCCCGTCGCTGTCGCGAGGGTTCTCGGTGAGGCCACTTGGGGCTCCTTCGGCGGTGGAGGCGGGAAGAGGTGTACGCCGTACACCTCATGGCGGGACGGTATGGTGTACCC
>NZ_JBIVVI010001307.1:0-2390 GCF_044757675.1 Kitasatospora sp. NPDC091257 | reverse complement strand
CCCCTGTCGGCCCCACCGGCCTTCGCCCCCCGGCCCCGGTGCTTCGGCAACTCCGACGGTGCGGGCCGGTCGGGCCGGTCGGGCCGGATCGCGTTTCCTCCTCGACTTGCGCGCCCTCGACGCGCCAGGTAAGGAGAATCGCCGGAAGATCTGTACCGACACGTACCATCTGCTGTGCGTCAGGCATGTGACGGTGCGTCCTCTCGCACTGCTGCGAGCCGACCCACGTCATGCCGATGAGGCGCGTTCACCGCGCTTCGGCGAATCGGACGGAAGCCGGTTCGCCCGAATGCGTGTGGCCGGCCCGGATCCCGGCAGAGCCCTTCAGGTGTTCCGGCCCCGAGGAGGTCGCGGGTGATGACGAGAAGCTCCATAGCGTGACCGGCGCCGACGCGCACCAGGCACTCAACGGCCGCCGAAAGGATTCGGCCGACGCGACTCAACGGTGAACACCCCGCACCCGCAGCCGATCGGCCGCAGTGTCGGAGGCCGACCGGCTCCGGGATGGAGTTCGCCGGATTTCCTAGGAGAGAAGCAATGCCACTACTGGCAATGATGCGGCCTGCCCTCAGACAGACCGTCGTCGTGCTGGCCGCGCTCGCGGCCGTGCTGATCCACGGGGCGCAGACCCCCGCGTACAGCGCTTCGATCAATGCGATCACCGGTATCACCACCACCTGGGCCGGATCGCCGTCCGCGCCGCTCCATCCCGGGATGACCGTCACCACGCAGATCACCTGGTGCGTCCCGGACGGCAGCCATGCGGGTGACACCTTCTCGGTCACGATGCCGGCGCAGCTCGCGAACTTCCCGTCCGGCACGCAGACCGTGCTGGACGGCACCGGCGCGGCCATCGGCACCGCCACCATCGCCGGCCGGCCCGCCGTCGTGACGTACACCATGGGCGCCTATGTCGAGACGCACACGGGCGTCTGCGGGCAGACCACGATCAGCGCCCAGCTGTCGACCGACAACAACGGCGCGCAGGACCTCGTCTACACGACGAACGCGGGGGTCACGTTCACCACCCCGATCGTCGTCGAGCCGTGGCCGCCCCGCAATCCCGCCAACGCCGAGAAGTACGGGCTCATCTACACCGGCACCGCCTTCCCGGACACGAACATCGTCTGGGTGATGCACACCCCGGCGAGCACGACGGCCACCACGGCCACGTTCACGGACACCGCCCAGGCCGGCCAGGCCTTCAACTGCGCGGCGTTCGTACCGGGGCTGACACTCCCCTACTCCACCGATCCCGCGTCCACCATCGCCCAGCAGAACCTGGACACGGCCACCAACACGCTGGGCAACGACGTCACCTACACCGGCACGGCCACCCTCAACTCGTGCACTCCGACCGGCATCTCGGTCACCGTCACCGTCCCGGCGAACACGAGCGTCGGGCTGATCCTGCCGGTGACGATCACGGACAACACCCTCAAGCAGTTCTCGGACACCGTCGTGGTCGCCATGGGGAACGGCACCAGCCAGAACGCCGGAACCTCGCTGGACAACCCGAACTGGAACAACTCCGGCGGCGGGAACAACCTCTCCATCGTCAAGTTCTCCACCGACGAGGGCCCGACGAACGGCGACCACAACACGGCACCCGGCAAGTCCGTCCCCGCCGGGACTCCGACGCCGGTGACGATGACCGTCAGGAACAACGGGTCGCTGGTGCTGAGCAACGTGGAGGTCACCGACAGCACGACGTCCGGCCCGGCCCTCACCGGCCTGTCCTGTGACTTCTCCCCGTTGGGCGGCCCGGTCACCGGTACGACCTGGGCCGGCCCCTTCGTGCCGGGCGCGACGTTCGACTGCACGGGGACCATCCCGGCGATGGAACCCGGCACCCAGGAGACCGACACCTCCACGGTCACCGCCACCACCACCGCAGGCGTCACCGTCACGGCCTCGGACTCCTTCAACGCGGCGACACCGCCCTCGACTCCGGCGCTGACGATCGCCAAGTCCGCCTCCCCGACGACCGTCTCCACCGCGGGCCAGACCGTCACATACTCCTACCTGGTCACCAACACCGGAAACGTCGACCTCACCACCATCGGAGTGACCGAGACCCAGTTCTCCGGCACCGGCACCTCCCCGACAGCGACCTGCCCGGTCACCACGCTCACCCCCGGCGCCTCCACCACCTGCACCGCGACCTACACCGTCACCCAGGCGGACATCGACGCGGGCACCGTGACCAACACCGCCACTGCCCACGGAACCCCACCCAGCGGCCCGCCCGTCACCTCACCCCCCGCAACCGCCCGGATCACCGCGACCGGCACACCGGCGCTGACGATCGCCAAGTCCGCCTCCCCGACGACCGTCTCCACCGCGGGCCAGACCGTCACATACTCCTACCTGGTCACCAACACCGGAAA
>NZ_JBIVVI010001306.1:0-2392 GCF_044757675.1 Kitasatospora sp. NPDC091257 | reverse complement strand
CGGCGAAGGTGAGCATCAGCCCACCGCCGCGACCGCGCCGGGCCTCCACCACCCCCAGGTGCTGCAGCCGGCTGACCACCTTCGCCGCGTGGGTGTACGGCACACCGACCGACTCGGCCACCTCGCGGGTGGTCGGGTTGTCGCCCTCGCCCAGGACGGCCAGTCGCATGGCGATCCGCAGGGCGATGTCGGTGCTCTTGGTCAGCCTCACGTTCGGAACGCTACCGAATACGAATCTCCAACTCCAATTTTCTGCACGACTCCGACCGCGACCGTGGTCACGTTGCCCCCGGGGAGGCGGGCGCGGGGCCTGGCTGTGTCGCGCTGCGATCGGATCTGAACATTTGGCGACATTAGTAGTCACTCCCTGACGGAAAGTCAGAGAGCCTCCTACGCTTCCCCCTGCTCCGAGCACCACCACATCCGCACCACCCGCACGTGCCGAGCAGCAGGAGAGATCCATGAGAACACCCCGCACATCCCGTGCGCCCCGCATACCCCGTGCACCCCGTACCCGGACGGCCGTGGCCGCGACAGTCGCGACCACGGCCGCACTGCTGTCGCTGCCCGCGACGGCCGTGGCCGTCACGCCGCCGCCGGCCGTGGCCGCGCACGTGGCGGTGGCGCCCTACCCGGCGGGCGTCGCGCTGACGCCGGACGGCGGCCACGCCTACGTGACCAGCCAGAGCAGCGGCGCCGTCAGCGTGCTGGACACCGCGACCAACACGGTGTCCGGCACCTTCACCGCCGGGAGCGGCTCCTACGCCGTCGCCGTGTCGCGCGACGGGCACCGGGCCTACCTGACGCACCATCTGGACAACACCGTCAGCGTCGTGGACACCGCGACCAACGCCGTCACCGCGACCGTCCCGGTCGGCGCCCAGCCCTGGGGCCTCGCCCTCGCGCCGGACGGCTCCCGGGCCTATGTGAGCAACGTCGCCGCCAACACGGTGAGCGTGCTGGACACTTCGTCCGGAACCGTGACCGCGACCGTGCCGGTCGGCGCCGAACCGCACGGGCTGGCCGTCTCCGCGGACGGCGCGCGGCTGTACGTCGCGGCCTCCGGGGACAAGGCCGTCACCGTCGTCGACACCGCGAGCGGCACGGTGAGCGGCACCGTTCCGGTCGGCCACGGCGCCTTCGGGCTCGCGCTCAGCCCGGACGGCACCCGGCTGTGGGCCGCCGACGGGGACGACGGCACCGCCGCGGTGATCGACACCGCGGCCGGTACGGTCCTCGGCACCGTCGCGGTCGGCTCCGGCCCCTACGCCGTGACCCTCTCCCCGGACGGCGCGGCGGCCTACGTCTCCAACTACGCCGACAACACCCTGAGCGTGGTGGACACCGCGAGCCGGACGGTCACCACGACCGTCCCGGTGGGCGCCGCTCCGTACAGCCTGGCCCTGACCGCCGACGGGCGGCACGGCTACCTCGCCGACTTCACCGGCAACGCCGTCGACGTGGTGGACTTCCCGCTGCCGGTGCCGGACGTGACCGCGATCAGCCCGAACGGCGGCTCCGGGACGGGCGGCACCACGGTGACCGTCACCGGCACCGACCTGGCCGGCGCCACCGCCGTGACCTTCGGCGCGGCCGGCGCCGCGGCCTCGTTCAGCTGCACCCGGACCAGCTGCACCGCGACCGCCCCCGCGACCACCGTCACCGGGCCGGTGGACGTGCGGGTCACCGGGCCCGGCGGCACCAGCGCGGCCGTCGCCGCCGACCGCTTCACCTACACCGCCCCCGCCGCCCACCTGGGCGTCGCGCTCACCGCGACCCCGGTGACCGGGCTGCTGTCCAGCCGGGTCGACTACACCGTCACCCTCACCGGCCAGGGCCCCGACCCGGTCACCGCGGCCACCGTCACCGCCGACCTGCCCGCCGGACTGACCACGACCTCCGGCGACTGCACCGTCGCCGCCGGGAAGCTCGGCTGCGCGCTGACCGCGCCCCTGGCCAAGGGCGCGAGCACCACCCGGCACTTCTCGGTCGGGGTCGGCCTGTTCTCGCTGCTCCGCAGCTGGGACGTCACCGTGGCCCGCACCGCCGGGGCGCCCGCCGACCCGTCGCCCGCCACCAGCCGGGCCACCCGCAGCTGCTCCGCGGTCCTGGGGCTGCTGATCACCTGCAAGTAGCGCCCGCCCGCCGCACACGGGCAGCCGCACCGGGCCCCGCCGAGACCCTTCGGCGGGGCCCGGTGCGCGAAAGTCCTGGACGAAGTGTCCGATCCGGACGTACAGTCCGATCATGTCTGCGGAAAACCCCGACCCACGCGTGCCGACCTGGTCCCCGGTCTGCCGCGCCGTGGCCCTGCTGCTCGGCCCGTACGCCGAGGTGGTGCTGCACGACACCGCCACCGACCGGGTCCTCGCCATCTGGAACCCGATGACCC
>NZ_JBIVVI010001305.1:0-2395 GCF_044757675.1 Kitasatospora sp. NPDC091257 | reverse complement strand
GCCCCCGGCCGGAGGACCGGGCCCACGACCGGCGCCCCGGCACTCGGCGCGGGGGCTCAGTGCCCGGCGAGCGCCTTCTCCCCCGCCTCGCGCATCGCCGCCAGCGGCCCGGGCGTCCGCCCGGTGAAGGCCTCGCTCTGCAGCACCGCCTGGTGCACCAGGAGGTCCAGCCCGCCCAGGACGGTCGCCCCGCGCCCGGCGCAGGCGGCGGCCAGCGCCGTCGGCCACGGGTGGTACAGCACGTCGAACAGCGCGCCCGGCTCGGCGGGCAGCGCGTCGGCGAAGACGTCCGTCGCGCCCACCGGCGTGGTGGAGACTGTCAGCGGCCGGGCCAGCGCCTCGGCGCCGCGCTCCCAGTCGGCGGTGCGGACGGCCAGGCCCAGCCGGTCGCCCAGCTCGGCCATCTCCCGGGCCCGCTCGGCACTGCGCACGTAGACCGTCACCTCGCCGGTGCAGATCTGGGAGAGCGCGGCCAGCGCCGAGGAGGCGGTGGCCCCGGCGCCCAGGACGGCCGCCTCGGGCACCTCGGTGATCCCGCGCTCGCGCAGCGCGTTGACCAGCCCGGGGACGTCGGTGTTGTCCCCGGTGCGCCGACCGTCGGCGGTGAACACCACGGTGTTCACCGCGTCCACCGAGCGGGCCGTCGCGCTGACCTCGTCGAGCAGCGGGATGACCGCCCGCTTCAGCGGCATGGTGAGCGACAGCCCGGCCCACTCGGCCTCGTCCAGCGCGGCGACGAACCCGGGCAGCCCGGCCTCGTCGACCTCGAAGCGGTCGTAGCGCCAGCCGTCCAGTCCGAGCGCCGCGAAGGCGGCCCGGTGCAGGTCCGGCGAGAGCGAGTGGGCGATCGGCGAACCGAGAACGGCCGCCCGGTGCTTGCTGGTCAACGCTGCCTCTCCGCGAACTGGCGAACTGTCGTCCGGCCGTGGCTACTTCTTGGTGGTGCAGTGACCGCGCGCCTCGTCGAAGCCCTGCCCGGCCAACTGGCAGTACTCCTTGACGTTGGCGTAGTGCTCCTTGCTCGTCTCGGCGAACCGGGTCTGGATCGGGGACATCGCGATGAAGTACAGCCACTTTCCGTCCGCCGGGTGCAGCGTCGCGTTGAGCGCCTCGTCGCCGGGGTTGGAGATCGGACCGGGCGGCAGGCCCGGGTTGATGTAGGTGTTGTACTTGTTGGACGCGTCGTCCATGTCCTTCTTGTCGAGGTCCTTGCGGTTCAGCGAGTACTGGAGCGTGGTGTCCATGCCCAGCCGGTGGTTGATCTCGCCGCCGGCCGCCAGCCGGTTCTGGATGGTCTTGGCCATCTTGGCGAAGTCTTCCGGGTTGTTGCCCTCGCGCTGGAGGATGCTCGCCTCGATGAGCACCTCGTAGCCGGTCTTCAGCCCCACCGAGGCGGCCTGGGCGTCCAGGCCGGCGTACTTCTCGGTGGCGTTCTTCACCATCTGCTTGAGCAGGTCCTCGGGCTTCATGCCCTCGGCGATGTTGTAGCGGGTCGGCCAGAGGAAGCCCTCGATGTTGCCGTTGGCGTACGGCGGCAGGCCGAGGTCGTTGACCTGGGCCTTGGCGACGCCCGCCGTGGTGCCCGCCTGCAACTTCAGCTTGGTGTCGATGAGGGTGTAGATCTCGGTGGAGTTCTTGCCCTCGGGGACGACGATCGCCGCGCCGCCCGCCTGGGCGAGCAGCTCCTTGAGCGCGGCCGCGGCCGGCATCTCCTTCTTCAGCCCGTAGTAGCCGTACTGGATGGTGCCGCACTTGGGCTCGGCCTTGCAGGCCGCGGAGAAGGCGTCGACGCTCTTGACCACGCCGGCGTTCTTCAGCGCCAGGCCGATCTGCCCGCCGACCGCGCCCTTCTTGACCTCCACCTGGACGGAGCCGGTGCCCTCGCCGGTGAAGTCCTCCGGCGGGCCGAAGTGGTCCTGGTAGAAGCCGTAGCCCCACCAGCCGGCCCCGCCCACGGCGCCGAGCAGCACCAGCGCGACCAGCAGACAGGCGCCGCCGTTGCGGCGGCCCGACTTCTTGCCCTTCTCCTTGCGCTTCTTCTGGGCCTCGCGGGACTCGTCCCGCTCCCCGAGGAAGCCGGCCTCCCCGGCCTCCCCGGCCTCCCCGGCCTCGGCGTGCTCGTCGAGGTAGCCGTCGTCCTCGTGGCGGACGTCCTGGTGGCCGTCCCACTCGTCCGTCCCGGCCTCGCGCGCGGCACCGACCGGGTCGGCGCCGGCCTCCAGCGCGGCGGCCTCGGCCTCCCAGTCGATCCCGTCCGGGCCGGGGCCGGAGGCCGGCGCGGGCTCCGGGGCCGGCTGCCGCCGCCGTCGCCGCGGCGTCTGCTGCTGGGGATCCTGCTGGGGCTGGGCGTGCTGCTGGGGCAGGGGCTCCTGCTGCTGAGGGGTCTGCTGCGGGG
>NZ_JBIVVI010001304.1:0-2398 GCF_044757675.1 Kitasatospora sp. NPDC091257 | reverse complement strand
CTCCCTTCGCACGCTTCACACCCGTCACGCCCCTCACGCCCTTCCTGTCCTTCACGCCCCTCACCGCCGTCCTCCCCGGCGCTGTCCCCGCCCCGGCTCCCAGGTGCGCAGCCGCAGGCTGTTGCCCACCACGAGCAGCGAGCTGAGCGACATCGCGACCGCCGCCAGCATCGGGTTGAGCAACCCGACCGCCGCCAGCGGGATCAGCACCAGGTTGTAGCCGAAGGCCCAGAGCAGGTTGGCCCGGATGGTCGCCAGGGTCTGCCGCGCCAGCCGTACGGCGTCCACCACCGCCTCGATGTCGCCGCGCACCAGGGTCAGCCCGGCCGCGCCGATCGCGGCGTCACTGCCGGAGGCCAGCGCCACCCCGAGGTCCGCCGAGGCCAGGGCCACCGCGTCGTTGACACCGTCGCCGACCACCGCCACCGTCCGTCCGGCGGCGCGCAGTTCGGCCACCACCTCGGCCTTGCGCTCGGGGGAGGCCGAGGCGTGCACCCGCTCGATGCCCAGCTCGGCCGCCACCGCCCGCGCGGCGCCCGGGCCGTCCCCGGTCAGCAGGACGGTCTCCAGGCCCAGCCCGCGCAGCCGGTGGAGCGCCCGCCAGCTGCCCGATCGCAGGGTGTCGCCGACCACCAGGACGGCCGCCGGCCGCCCGTCCAGCTCGACCGCGACGGCCGTACGGCCCTCCTCCGCGGCCTGTGCGGCCGCCTCGGCCAGGGCCGGCGGCAGGACGGTGTCGTCCGGCCGCACCACCCGCACGGCCCGGCCCTCGACCGTCCCGGACACCCCGAGCCCGGTGGTGGCCGCGAAGCCGTCCACGGCCGGCGGCGGTCCGCAGCGCTCCCGGGCCGCCGCCGCGACGGCCCGGCCGATCGGGTGCTCGGAGCGGTGCTCGACCGCGCCGGCCAACCGCAGGGCCTCGTCCTGCGCGAGGCCGTCGGCGGTGGTGACGGCCGCCAGCTCCATCCGTCCGGTGGTCAGTGTCCCGGTCTTGTCCATCACCACCGTGTCCACCCGGCGCAGGCTCTCCAGCACCTCCGGGCCGCGCACCAGCACGCCCAGTTCCGCGCCCCGCCCGGTCGCCGCCAGCAGCGCCGTCGGCGTGGCCAGTCCGAGCGCGCACGGGCAGGCCACCACCAGCACCGCGACCGCCGCCGTCACCGCCGCCTGCGGGGCCGCGCCCGCGCCCAGCCAGAAGCCCAGCACGCTCGCCGCGATCGCCAGCACGCAGGGCACGAACACCCCGGCCACCGCGTCCGCCAGCCGCTGCGCCCGTGCCTTGCCGGCCTGGGCCTGCGCCACCAGCGCGGTGATCCGGGCCAGTTGGGTGTCCGCGCCGACGGCCGTGGCCCTGACCACCAGGGCGCCGCCCACGTTGACCGTCGCACCCGCCACCACGGCGCCCGGGCCGACCTCGACCGGCACGCTCTCCCCGGTCAGCAGGCTCAGGTCGAGCGCCGAACCCCCTTCGACCACCACCCCGTCGGTGGCCACCCGCTCGCCCGGCCGCACCACGAACTCCTGCCCGGGCAGCAGCAGTTCGATCGGCACCAGGCGCTCCTCGCCGTCCGCCCCGCGCAGGCACACCTGCTTGGCGCCCAGCTCGGCCAGCGCCCGCAGCGCGGACCCGCTGCGCCGGCGCACCCGGCCCTCCAGCAGTCGCCCGGCCAGCACGAACAGCGGTACGCCGACCGCCGCCTCCAGGTACACGTGCGCGGTGCCGCCGCCGTCGGCGGTCAGCGAGAACGGCATCCGCATGTCCGGATCGCCGGCCCCGCCGAGGAACAGCGCGTACGCCGACCAGCCGAAGGAGGCCACCACACCCAGGCTGACCAGGGTGTCCATGGTCGCCGCCGCGTGCCGCAGGCCCCGCAGGGCCCGGCGGTGGAAACCGGCCGACCCCCAGGTCACCACCGGGACGGCGAGCGCGAAGCAGACCCACTGCCAGGCGGTGAACTGCGCCGACGGCACCATCGACAGCACCAGCACCGGGACGGCCAGCAGGGCGGTGACCAGCAGCCGCCACCGCTCGTCCGGCTCCTCGGCCGCCATCCCGACCGGAGCCCCCGCGGGCAGCGGCTCGGCGGTGTAGCCCGCCCGTTCGACCGCCGCCACCAGCTCCGCGACCGGGATCCCGGCCGGGTGCAGCACCCGGGCCCGCCCGGTCGCCAGGTTCACCCCGGCCGTCACCCCGTCGATCCGGGCCAGCCGCTTCTCCACCCGGCCCACGCAGGCGGCGCAGGTCATCCCGCCGACCGCCAGATCGGTGGCGACCACGGGCTCGGCGACGGCGCTCACCGCATCCCGCCCATGTCGTGCCCGCCCATTCCGGGGGACGCCCCGCCCCCGCCGCTCGGCCGCAGCCCGGGCGCCACCGGCCCCACCTGCCGACCCACCC
>NZ_JBIVVI010001303.1:0-2402 GCF_044757675.1 Kitasatospora sp. NPDC091257 | reverse complement strand
GTGGCGGCCCGGGGCGTGGGCCCGTCGGCGCTGCCGGGGTGGCGGCCCGGGGCGTGGGCCCGTCGGCGCTGGGCCGGGGTGGCGGCCCGGGGCGCGGGCCCGTCGGGGTCGTTAGGCTGGCTGGCGCCCCGACCGGCCGGGGCGTACGGCGAGAGAAGACGGAACCTTGCTCCAGGACATCGAGCGCTACCTGGCCTGCCCGCACTGCGCGCAGGCCCTCACCCGGCACGACCGCAGCCTGCGCTGCCCGGCCGGGCACAGCTTCGACCTCGCCAAGCAGGGCTACGTCAGCCTCCTCGCCGGCGACGCCCACACCGGCACCGGGGACACCGCCGAGATGGTCGCGGCCCGCGCGGACTTCCTCGCCGCGGGGCACTACCGGCCGATCGCCGAGGCGCTGGCGGCCTCCGCCGTCGTCGCCGGTGAGCCCGGCGGGCTGGTCGCCGACCTCGGCGCCGGTACCGGTCACTACCTGGCGCACGTCCTGGACGCCCTGCCCGGCACGGTCGGCGCGGCCCTGGACATCTCCAAGTTCGCGCTGCGCCGCGCCGCCAAGGCGCACCCCCGGATCGGCGCCGTGGTGTGCGACGCCTGGCGCCCGCTGCCGCTGCGGGACGCCTCGGCCGAGCTGATGCTCAACGTGTTCGCCCCGCGCAACGGGCCCGAGATCCGCCGGGTGCTGCGCCCCGGCGGCACCTTGCTGCTGGTCTCGCCGACCGCCCGCCACCTGCGCGAACTCGTCGACGCACTGGGCCTGTTGTCGGTGGACGAGGAGAAGCAGCGGCGGATCGACGAGAAGCTCGGACCGTACCTGGAGCCCGCCGGGCGGCGGGAGGTCGAGTTCACCCTGCGGCTCGGCCCGCAGGACGTGCGCACCGTCGTCGGCATGGGGCCGAGCGCCTGGCACACCGATCCGGAGCGGCTCGGTGCCGCGCTCGCGGAGCTGCCGGAGCCGGTCGAGGTGACGGCCTCGGTGACGGTGGCCGCGTACCGGCGCTGAGCGCCACGTTGGGATGAATCTGCCGCGCAGGCACGTTTCTTCCGTTCGGCCTGCGGCTAACGTCCGACAGGTGAACCGCGACGCCACCAGGCCCGCAGGGCCGTCCCACCTCCGAACGGGCGCCCCACGGCCCGACCGGCCGCCCGTGCCGCGCCCCACCGTCGAGGAGCTCCGGCTCACCTCGTTCAAGTCCTACCGGCGCGCGGTGCTGCCGCTCGCGCCCCTCACCGTGCTGCACGGGCCCGCCGGGGTCGGCAAGTCCAACGCCCTCGACGCGCTGGCCGTGCTCTCCCGGCTCGCCCTCGGCGAGGAGATCGCCGACTCGCTGGACGGGCTGCCCGACCGCACCGGTCCGCTCGCCGAGCCCGTCCGCGGAGGCCTGGACGGGTGTGTGCCGCACGGGCGGGACGCGATCATCCTCGGCTGCACCGTCCGCTCGCCGCACGGCCTGATCCGGCTCGACGTGGTGATCCGCACCGACGGCCCGGTCCGGATCGCCCGGGAATCGCTCACCCTCGACGGCCGGACCCTGATGGACACCGGGGAGCAGGACGTCCGCAACCGGCGGGTCAACGTCTGCTGGCACAACGACACCCGCCAGGGCGACATCCGGGCGCCGTTCCCCAGCGGGACGATGATCACCGCGCAGCTGCCGCTGCGGGTCGCGGGCTCGTCGGCCGGCGAGTGCCTCGTCCTCGCCGCCACCGAGGACCTGCTCACGGCGCTGCGCGAGGTCTTCCCGCTGCACCCCGTCCCCGCACTGATGCGCGGCTGGGCCCGGGCCGACCCGCAGGCCCGGCTGCGCGGCAACGCCGCCAACATCTCCGCCGTCGTGGCCCGGCTGAGCAACGAGTGCCCGCGCCGGTACGGGCAACTGCTGCGCGCGGTGCAGTCCGCCGCGCCGCACCCGCTGCTCGGGCTCACCCTGGCCGAGCGGGAGAGCGCGGGCGTGCGGAAGGTCCTCGCCGTCTTCGACGAGGGCGTCCTCGGGCGCACCGGGGCCGACCAGGCCTCCGACGGCATGCTGCGCCACCTCGCCTTCGCCGCGGTGCTGCTGACCGGGGCCGGGGTGCTCGACCTCGACGTGGCCGCCGAGGTGCCCTGGGCGCACCGGCAGCTCACCGTGCTGGCCGAGGACCTGGGCGCGGGGCTCTCCGCGGAGCAGGCCGCCACGCTGCTGCGGCTGGCCCGGGACATGGCGGAGCGCCGCCAGCTGCGGGTGGTCGCGGCCCTGCAGGAGCCGGCGGCGGCGCGGGAGGTGCTGGGCGGCACGCCCGGGGGCGGGATGGTGCTGGTGGAGTGCCGGCGGGATCCCGACTCGGGGTTCACGGTGCTGCGGACGGAGACGGTGCGGGTGCCGGTCCAGGGCGGGCGCGGGGAGGCGGCCGGGGAGGCCGGGGGT
>NZ_JBIVVI010001302.1:0-2408 GCF_044757675.1 Kitasatospora sp. NPDC091257 | reverse complement strand
GGACCCTTCGGGCAGGCCTGGGCAGGGCGGGGCCGTTGACTCGTTCACGATACATGAACATATGAAGGCTCGTTCATCTATGAGTTGTAGGATGGCCCGCATGGGTCATGGAGCCACCCCCGCCACCGCCGTCCCGCACACGCGCCTGGACGCGACCAGCGCTGCCCGGGTGGCCACCACCCTGCAAGCCCTCGCCACGCCCTCCCGGCTGCTGATCCTCTCCCGGCTGCGCGAGGGCCCCTGCGCGGCCACCGAACTCGCCGCCGAGGTCGGCCTGGAGCAGTCCGCCTGCTCCCACCAGCTGCGCCTGCTGCGCAACCTCGGCCTGGTCATCGGCCGCCGCAACGGCCGGCAGGTCGTCTACGCGCTCTACGACAACCACGTCGCCGCACTGCTCGACCAGGCCGTCTACCACATCGAGCACCTGCGCCTGGGCCTCAGCGACGCCGTCGACCCGCAGGACGCGGACGACGAGCACGAGCCGGTCGGCGGCGCCGCGCGCTGACGCGCCACGGCGCCCGATCGGAGCTCGGGCGCGCGTTCCACCGCCGGGGTCGGGCCTCAGGTGAGCGCCCCGTCGGCCTCGGCCGACCGGCCGGAGACCACGGGGTCGACCCGGGCCTGACGGGCCAGCAGGTCGGCGAAGGCCACGGTGAGCGGATCGGGGCGGGTGCGGGTGTAGGCGGTGAGGATGCGCAGGACCGGCGGGTCCGGGCGCAGCAGGGCGCCCTCGAAGTGGGCCGGGACGATGTTGGCGGGCACCAGGGCGGGGCCGAGCCCGGCCGCGGCCAGCAGCGGGGCGGCCGAGGTCTGTTCGGCACGGATCGCCGCCCGGGGGTGGAAGCCCGCCCGGGCGCAGACCTGGTCGAGCAGGTCGGCGAGGCCGTTGTCGGGGGCGTAGTGGACCCAGTCGCGGTCGGCGAGTTCGGTGAGGGCGACGGTCCCGGCGGGGCGGTCGGCCAGCGGGTCGTCGGCGGGCAGGACGACGGTGAACTCCTCGACGCCGAGCTCCCGGATCGGCCCCTCCCAGCCGCTCGGCGCCGGGCCGATGGCGAGGTCGGCGCGGCCCGCGGCCATGGCCTCCCGGAGCGCGTCGGTGTGGGGGTACTCGCGCAGCCGGATCCGCACGCCGGGGTGACGGCGGCGCCACTCCCGCAGCACGGGCGGCAGGATGCCGAGGCTGACGGAGTAGACGACGGCGACCTCCAGTTCGCCCTCCTCCAGGCCGGCCGAGCGGCGGGCCGCCGCCTGCAGCCGCTCGGCCTCGGCGAGTGCGGCGCGGGCGTGCGGCAGGACCGCCCGGCCCATCGGGGTGAGCCGCACCGAGCGCGGCAGGCGCTCCAGCAGCGGGCCGCCGAGGGCGCCCTCCAGGGCGCGGATCTGGTGGGACAGCGCGGGCTGGGTGACGTGCAGCTGTTCGGCCGCACGGGTGAACGATCCGGTGTCGACCACGGTCGCCAGGTATTCGAGCTGTCTGAGCGTCGGCGTTGCCATGAACAGATTTTATCGCCGAGGTAGAAAACAAGCCTTGGACTCATCAGTGCTGGTCGGGAGAGGGTCGTGGTGCGGCCGCCGCGGGAAGCAGCGGGCGGCCGGTTCCCCGATCATCCGAAGGAGTTCCACCATGTCCGACACCACCTCCCTCCAGGGGCAGCGGCTCGTCGTGGTCGGTGCCGGTTCGCGCACCGGGCGGGCCGTCGCCAAGTCCGCCTCGGCGGCCGGCGCCTCCCTGGTGCTGGCCGGCCCCGACCCGCGCAAGCTGGAGTGGACGGCCGGCGAGCTGTCCGGACCGTCCGAGGTGATCGCCCTGGACATCGCCGACGAGGCGTCGATCGCCGCCTTCGCCGCCCGGGCAGGCCGCTTCGACCACCTGGTCTCGACCGCCGCGATGCCGGCCAACGGCCCGCTGCGGGAACTCGAAGCGGCCGACGTGCAGCGGGCGTTCGCGGCGAAGGTGATCGGCCCGCTGCTGCTGGCCAAGCACCTGGTCGGTCAGGTCTCCGAGAGCGGTTCGTTCACCTTCTTCTCCGGTGTGGCCGCGTGGCGCCCGGCGCCCGCGCGCACGGTGATGGCCACCACCAACGGCGCGCTGGCCTTCCTGGTGCAGGCGCTGGCGGTGGAGATCGCGCCGGTCCGGGTCAACGCCGTCTCCCCCGGCATCGTCGACACCGGCTCCTGGGACGGCCTGGGCGCCGACAAGGACGCGTTCCTGCGCGGGGTCGCCGAGCGCAACCCGGCCCGGCGCGTCGGCACCCCGGAGGACCTGGTCAAGGCCGTCCGCTACGCCATCGACAACCCGTACGTCACCGGCACGGTACTCGGCGAGCTACAGAGCCAAGAACCCCTCAACCTTGCTTTTCAGGTACGGCGGCACGTCGGCCAACTCCGAGACGATCAGGTGGACATCC
>NZ_JBIVVI010001301.1:0-2408 GCF_044757675.1 Kitasatospora sp. NPDC091257 | reverse complement strand
CCCACCATGGCAAGGGCCGCCCCCACCCCCCGCCTCACGAGAAGGAGACGGCGCATGCCCACGCCCGACGGCATGATCAGCCGCAAGACCGTACTGAAGGCCGCCGCCGCGCTAGGGGCTGCTCCGCTGCTGGTCGGCGGCGGAGTCGCACTGGCCCGGGACCGGATCGACAGCGGCGAACCGATCGGCTTCACCCCCGAGTGCCACGACGGGGACGCCCCCACCATCGAGCAGATCGAGGGTCCGTACTTCAAGCCCAACTCCCCGCTGCGCAGCTCGATGGTCAACGACGGCCCCGGCACCCGCCTGGTGGTCGGCGGCTACGTCTTCGGCCGCGCCTGCCGGCCCATCTCCGGCGTGCTGCTGGACTTCTGGCAGGCCGACAACGGCGGCAACTACGACAACGTCACCTACACCTTCCGCGGCCACCAGTTCACCGACGCCAACGGGGCGTACAAGCTGGACACCATCGTGCCCGGCCTCTACCCGGGCCGCACCCGGCACCTGCACGTCAAGCTGCAGGCCCCCGGCCGCTCGATCATCACCACCCAGCTGTACTTCCCGGGCGAGCCGCGCAACAGCACGGACAGCATCTACGATCCCCGGCTGCTGATGAACGTCCGCCAGAACGGCCAGACCCGCGAGGCCGGTTTCGACTTCGTGCTGGACGTTCCGCAGACCCCCGGCACGCCGAGCCCGTCGCCCACCGTCACCCCGACCGGGGGTCCCAGTACGCCGCCGAGCGGCACCTGGGCCGCGGGCACCGCGTACAAGGCGGGCGACCGCGTCACCTACTCCGGCGTCTCCTACACCTGCCTCCAGGCGCACACCGCCATGGCCGGTTGGGAGCCGCCGAACGTGCCGGCCCTCTGGCAGCGGTCGTAGCGGCTCCGACCGCGTCCCCCGGGGCGCCGGGCGCCCGGTCGGCGGCAGGGCCGACCGGGCGCTCAACCACGTCCGGAACCGGGGCCGGGTTCCGCGCCGCGCCGCCTCCCGGCCGGCTCCGCGCGGCACCGGTTCCGTGCATTACCAGTCGGAAAACCGCCGGGCAATGGCAAGAAGCGAATCCAGTCGATCTTTCGTACTGGTTAGGCTTTCAAATGTTCGCAAGGTTAAAGTTGTTTCCATGCATGCCTGGCCCGCCTCCGAGGTTCCCGACCTGCCTGGTCAGGGGCTCCCCCTCCGTATCCACGACACCGCCGCGGGCACCGTCCGCGAGGTGGTGCCGCAGGACGGCACCGCCCGGATCTACGTCTGCGGCATCACCCCCTACGACGCGACCCACATGGGCCACGCCGCCACCTACAACGCGTTCGACCTGGTGCAGCGCGTCTGGAAGGACGCCGGCCACGACGTCCTGTACATCCAGAACGTCACCGACGTCGACGACCCGCTGCTCGCCCGCGCGGTCGAGACCGGCCAGGACTGGACCGACCTGGCCGAGCGCGAGACGGCCCTGTTCCGCGAGGACATGACCGCGCTGCGCATGCTCCCGCCGGCCCACTACATCGGCGCCGTCGAGTCGATCCCGTGGATCGTCCCGATCGTCCAGAAGCTGCTGGCCTCCGGCGCCGCCTACCGGGTGGACGGCGACATCTACTTCTCGGTCGACGCCGACCCGCGCTTCGGCGAGGTCTCCGGCCTCACCCGCGAGGCCATGCGCCCGGTCTTCGCCGAGCGCGGCGGCGACCCGGACCGCCCCGGCAAGCGCAACCCGCTGGACGCCCTGCTCTGGCTGGCCGCCCGCCCGGGCGAGCCCGCCTGGGACACCGAGCTCGGCCACGGCCGCCCCGGCTGGCACATCGAGTGCGTCGCCATCGCCCTCCAGTACCTCGGCATGTCCTTCGACATCCAGGGCGGCGGCAGCGACCTCTCCTTCCCGCACCACGAGATGGGCGCCGCGCACGCCCAGGTCGCCACCGGCGCCCACCCGTACGCCAAGGCGTACGTGCACGCCGGCATGGTCGCCCTGGACGGCCACAAGATGTCCAAGTCCCGCGGCAACCTGGTCTTCGTCTCGGCGCTGCGCCGCGAGGGCGTCGACCCGGCCGCGATCCGCCTGGCGCTGCTCTCGCACCACTACCGCGCGGACTGGGAGTGGACCAAGAGCACCCTGGACGAGGCCGTCGAGCGCCTCGCCCGCTGGCGCGCCGCGGTCTCCCGCCCGGACGGCCCGGCGGCCGGGCAGCTGCTCGCCGAGGTGCGCGAGGCGCTCGCGAACGACCTGGACACGCCCGCCGCGCTGGCCGCGGTCGACCGCTGGGCGGCCCGGCAGGAGGCCGAGGGCGGTACCGACATCGGCGCGCCCGGCCTGGTGACCCGCACCGTGGACGCCCTGCTCGGCGTCGCACTGTAACCCGCACCCCGCAGCACACGCCGAAGGGGCGTCAGGACCAGGTGTCCCGACG
>NZ_JBIVVI010001300.1:0-2423 GCF_044757675.1 Kitasatospora sp. NPDC091257 | reverse complement strand
CGGGGTGCGGCGGCCTCGTCGTGCCCGGGGCCCGCGAGATCGGGGCAGCCCTGCCGGTCAGGACGGCCGGGGCGGGAGCGGCAGCGGGACGGCCGGCAGGCCGTCGATGCTGGTGCCGACCAGTGGCTTGCGCTCGCAGTAGGCGCCGAACTCCTCCTCGTCCTTGCGGTCGAAGTACTGGGCGTGCAGGTCGCGGTCGGCGCGGTAGTCCATGAACGGCACCGCGTACCCGCAGGAGTCGCTGACCCGCTCGGCCTCGACCAGCACGATCGCCCGCAGACCGGAGCCGTCCGCGGCCGGGTCGAAGTGGCGCAGCAGTCCTGCGAACCGCGGGTCGTCCCGGAAGACCGGCTCGCCGCGCCCGTGCACCCGCACCACGGTCGGCGGGCCCTCGAAGGCGCACCACATCAGGGTGATCCGGCCGTTCTCCCGCAGGTGGGCGACGGTCTCGGCCTGTGAGCCGCCGAAGTCCAGATAGGCGAGGGTGAGTTCGTCGATCACCACGAGCGTCCCGGCGCGGCCCTTGGGCGAGAGGTTGACGTGCCCGTCGGCGGCCAGCGGGGCGGTGGCGACGAAGTAGACCGGCTGGCGCTCGATGAAACCGCGCAGCCGGCCGTCGATGCGTTCGTACTGCTTTCCCATGGGCGCAAGTGTGCCCGCATCCCGACTGGTGGGAAAGGAGGTTCCGACCCCTGAGACGGCCTCTCGGGCGGCCCGGGCCGTCCGAAGCCGACCGACCGCCGTCCGCGCCCTCCAAAGGCCGCCCGGCGGCGCCTACGATGGTTCGGGTACCTGCCACCCGCCAGGCCGAGCACGGGAGTTGCGATGACCCGGAGCACCCTCCCCACCACCGCGCCCGGGACGGTCCTCGGCACCCCCGCCGCGCCGCTGCGCCCGTACGTCCTCGGCTACCGCGGCTACCGGCTGGCCCTGCGCCAGCCGCTCCGACGGCTGGAGGTGCCGACGGACGTGGTCACCGTGGCCCTCGCCTTCGAAGGCACGATGAGCCTCACCGACGCCGTCTCGCCCGCGCCCGCCACCGCCTTCGGCTCGGTCGCGGCCGGGCTGCGCCGCACCGCGACGATCGCCGAACACGCGGGCGTGCTGCACGGTTTGGCCGTCTCGCTCACTCCGCAGGGCGCCTTCCGGGCGTTCGGTCCGCTGGCCGGCGAGCTCGGCGGGCACTGGGCCGAGGCCGGGGACGTGCTGGGCCCGCGGCTGCGGGCGCTGACCGACCGGCTGGCCCACGCCCCGAGCTGGCCGGCCCGGTTCGCCATGCTGGACGGCTACTTCGGTGCGCTGTTCGCGTACGGGCCGGACTGGGACCCGTCCGTGCACTGGGTCTGGCGGCAGCTGCGGCACACCCACGGGCTGGTGCCGATCGGCGCCCTGGTCGAGGGCACCGGCTGGAGCCGCCGCAGGCTGGAGCTGCGCTTCCGCGAGCACCTCGGGCTGGCCCCCAAGCAGGCGGCCGGCATCCTCCGGCTCCAGCGCACCCTCCACGTCCTGACCGCCCACGAGGAGCGGACAGCCGGGGACCACCCCTTCGGGCGCCGCCCCGCCGGGGCGCGAACCACGGGCGCCGACCTGGCCACGCGCTGCGGCTACTACGACCAGTCGCACCTCGACCGGACCTTCCGCGCCATGGTCGGCCGCTCGCCGAGCGCGTTCCTGGCGTCCCGGCGCACCGCCGCCGCCCTGCCCGAGCCCGCCGGCCGGGTCACCGACCGGGTCACCGGGCGGGTGACCAGCACCCTCCTGGACGCCGGAGGCTGAGGCGCACGCCTGCGCACGGCGCGTGGTCTCCGAATGTGCGCGATCGCCGACGGTGCGCATTTGTACAAGACGAACCGGTGCCCCGCCCGGCACGCTCGAAGAGCCCGGCCGGTACGGGGGACCGGCCGGTCACGGGGGCGGGCAGGCACGGGGCACGCGGGGTGTCAGCCGGTCACTGCTTCATGTAGACGCTGTCCATGAACTCGATGATCTGCTGATCGGTCAGCCGCTGGCCGTCGCGGTGCCCCATCGCCAGGTCGGCCTCGCTGATCATGCCGACCAGCCGGTCGCCGTCGATCACCGGGATGCGCCGGATCTGGTGCTGCTCCATCTTGCGCAGCACCGCCTCCATGCTGTCCTCGGCGCGCACGCAGTGCAGGTGGCCGGAGAGCTCCATGGCCGTCATCTTGGCCGGGTCCTTGCCCTCCGCGATACATCGCAGCACGATGTCGCGGTCGGTGATGATGCCCTTCAGCTTCTGGTCGTCGCCGCAGATCGGCAGCGCGCCCACGTTCTTGTCGCGCATCATCCGCGCGGCCTCGGCCAGCGTCTGGTGGGCGCCGACGCACTGGGCGCCGGTGTGCATGATGTCTCGGGCAGTGGTGGTCACGGGGACTCCTTCGTCGGTGGTTCCCCCCGCTGGTCCC
>NZ_JBIVVI010001299.1:0-2425 GCF_044757675.1 Kitasatospora sp. NPDC091257 | reverse complement strand
CCATGACCACCGACTCGAACACGGGGGTCGCCACCGTCGACGTCCTCCTGGGCCCCGACCGGCTCAATGAGCTGATCACCGACCAGTTCCCCGACTACGCCGCCTGCCGGGTGACCGACGTGGACGGCCACGCCCTGACCATGGCGGTGGACGGCGACCGGCTGCGCACCCGCCCGGGCGGCACCGTCTCGGGCCCGGAGCAGGCCGGGCTGTGCGACCTGGCCGCGTTCCTCCTGATCAACGCCCGGCTCGGGCCCACCCTGATGGCGCTGACCAGCTCGCTGCAGATCAGCTTCCTCAACCGGCCGCGCCCCGGGGCGCTGCGCGTGCACGCCAGGACGGCCAAGTTCGGGCGCCGGCTGTGCGTGGTCCTGGCCGAGCTGCTGGACGCCGACGGCATCCTGGTGGCCAGCGCCACGCTGACGTACGCGATTCCGCAGGCCCGGCCCGGGACGGCCTGACAGCTCCCTCCTCGGCGCCCCTTCTCGGCGCACTCCTTCTCCGCACGCCGGTTTCCCGCACGCGGACCCTCTGCACGCCGGTTCTCCGCGCACCGGTCTCGCCCTGCCGCCGTTCCGGCCCCGGCGGCCGGACGAATCCGACATTACGAATACGGGGTGGGGTATATTGACAGGGCGGCCCCACCCCTGGGGGCCCGGAGAACGGAGAACGGGATGTGCCGACGAGTCGCCTGCCGCACCTGCGGGAAGCCGACCTTCGCCGGGTGCGGGATGCACGTGGAGCAGGTCCTGGCCGGGGTGCCCGCGTCCGCCCGCTGCGACTGCGCCGCCCGGGGCGGCGCGGGCAAGGGCTGGTTCGGCAGGCTCTTCGGCCGCAGCTGACCCCCGCGTCGATCACTCCGCCCGCCTGTCCGTACGCCAACAATTGGCCAGGGTGGCGCGAAAGATGACAGTAAGTCGGCCGAGTGCGCGATCTTTTGGACAGGAAATGATCTAAGCATTGATCTGACACCCGTTCACCCTCTAGGTTGCGGTGCAATGTCACACTGAACCGCCATATATGGCGTGCCCGGGGGGACCACGGTGCCGGACACCGCATTGGAAGCAACGCACCAGACCACGAGCAAGCTGCCCCGGGTCTTCTACCGGCTGGCCGCGGGCGACGCCCTGAACATGTACGGGAGCCAGCTCGACCTGGTCGCGCTGAGCCTGTTCGCCTACGAGGCCGCCGGCAACGCCCTCGGCACGGCCGGGTACCTGGTCCTGCGACTGGGCGGCGGCCTCGTCGGCGGGCTGGTCGCCGGACGGCTGGTGGCCCGGCTGGAGCGACGGCGGCTGATGACGGGCTGCGCCCTGGCCCAGGCGCTGGCACTGGTCGTCGTCGCCCTCGTCCCGGCCTCGATGCGCATCCCCGTGCTCTACCCGCTCGCCCTGGTCCTCGGCGGCGCCGCCGCGGTGGCCTCCGTCGCGCTGCGGACCAGCATCCCCGAGATGGTCGGTGCCGAGCGCCGCGCCCGGGCCAACAGCCTGATGGCGAGCTGCCGTTCGACGGCGATGGTGCTCGGCTTCGCCTCCGCGGGCGTGGTGGTGGCCTGGGCCGGATTCCGGGCCGCGCTGCTCATCGACGCGGCCAGCTTCGTCCTGTTCGGGGCACTGGTGATCCGGCTGCCCCTGCCCACCCGGGCCGTCCCGGCGGAGGAACCCGCGACCCAACCGGAGGAACCCGCGCCGGCAGCCGGGAAGCGCGGCCCCCGGTGGCAGGCACTGGTCGTCCTGCGGGCCGCTCCGGTGGTGGGCGCCATGGCGGGGATCCGACTGCTGGACGCCTTCGGCTCCGCGGCCCACAACATCAGCCTGCCGGTCTTCGCCAACCTGTCCTCCCCCGACAACCCGGCCGCACTGCTCGGCACCTTCTGGGCCACCTGGGCGATCGGCAACCTCGGCGCCCAGCAACTGGTCTCCCGGTTCATGCTGCGCCGGGGCATCGAGCCCGGCGAGCGCGGCTTCGCGCTGGGCACCTGCCTGATGTCCGCCTGCTTCATCCTGGTCTTCACCGACCTCCCGACCCCGCTCTTCCTGCTGGTCGCGATCGGCGCCGGCCTCGGTGACGGCTTCACCGAGATCTCCTACACCACCCGGATCCAGGCCCTCGCCGACGAGCGGCGCGGCGAGGCCTTCGGCATCCTCGCGTCCGCCGAGAACGTCGGCATGGGCACCGGGATGCTGTTGAGCGGCTCACTGCTGGCGGTGGTCAGCCCGCTGACCGTGGTCGGCGTCTCGCACGCCGTCCCGATCGTGCTGGCGCTCGCCTTCCTCGTCCTGGTCGCCCGCACCCGCCGCCGCTGAGCGGCCCGCCCACCGGCCCCCGGCACCACCCCGGCGCCCCGCGCCGTACCCGACACCGGCCCGACGCACCACTCCCGCGACACCCCCACGCCGCACGCGACACCGCTCCTTCGCACCAC
>NZ_JBIVVI010001298.1:0-2425 GCF_044757675.1 Kitasatospora sp. NPDC091257 | reverse complement strand
CGACGGTTCCACCACGGGCCCGAAGCTGGCCGAGTGGGCCTTCGACACCCTGCCCGGCAGCAACGGCATGGCCACGGGCAGCACCCGCTGGGAGACCGGGGCGGGGAACAGCCGGGGACGGGAGGTCGGACCGTGGGCATCGCGATGGCGGACATCCGCGAGTGGCGCGGCCACGCCGTGGTCGACGAGAAGAGCCACCGCATCGGTTCGCTGGAGTCGGTCTACGTGGAGACGGCCAGCGACGAGCCGTTCTTCGCCACCGTCACGGTCGGGTTCGCCGGTCGGCGCCGCCTGGTGTTCGTCCCGCTGGAGGGTGCGGTGGCCGGCCCGGACTACCTCCGGGTGGCGTACCCGCGCAACCTCGTCAAGCAGGCGCCGGCGATCGGCACCGACGACGTGCTGCCCGCCGAGGACGAGCCCGCCGTGTTCGCGTACTACGAGCTTCCGTACGCGACCGGCGCGGGCGGGGAGCGTCGCCTGGCCCGCCGCTGAACCGCCCCTGGCCCGCCGCCGACCCGCGCCCGCCCCTGCCGCCGACCCGCGTCCGGCGCGGGCGGGTCGGGTACGACGTTCGCCACCCGGGAATGAATACCCCGCCGGGTACACTTGTCCATCGACAGTCGATGTGAAAGGCGGCCCGACATGCAGGTGGACGAGGAGGCGGTCGGCGCGGTCCTGAACCGGCTGCGTCGCGCGCAGGGGCAGTTGGCCGGGGTGATCGCGATGATCGAGGCGGGCCGGGACTGCAAGGACGTGGTCACCCAGCTCGCCGCCGTCTCGCGCGCGCTCGACCGGGCCGGGTTCAAGATCGTCGCGAGCGGCATGCGCCAGTGCATGGCCGCCGCGGACGAGGACGCCCCGCCGATGAGCGAGGCCGAGCTGGAGAAGCTCTTCCTCGCCCTGGCCTGACCGGCGCTCCGCGCCTCAGGAGCACGGCCCGACGGGGGCCGCGGTGGACCGGTCCACCGCGGCCCCCGCCGCATGTCCGCAGGTGCGCCCACCGAAGTTCCCGCACCGCCCGACGCCCCGTCATGCTTCGTTCATGCGCCGGTCGCCGGCCTTCGGGTGAATGAGGCCGCCCGCAGTTGTACAGCCAACTGCGCGAGCTCCCTTCTCCCAGCCTCCGTGACCAGCCGTACCCGGCCCCGGCGAACCGTCCCCCGGCGGCCCGGTCCCGGGCGGCGGACAGGACAACCGTGGCCGCAGGCAGCGCCCTGACGCTCAGTTCCTCCACCAACCCCACCGAAGGCGACCGGCTCACCTTCCAGTGGACCACCGACGCCCCCGACGCCAAGAACTGGGTCGGCATCTACGACGGCGGCCGCCAGCCCGGCAACGGCGGCTCGCTGCTGTGGAAGTACACCCCGGGCACCTCGGGCGACGTCCAGCTCGACACCTCCGCGCTGACCGGCGGCCCGTACACCGCCTACCTGCTCGCCAAGGACGGCTACGGCATCCTCGCCAGGACCGAGCCGTTCTCCTTCCGCCCCAAGCCCGCCGTCGTCCGCCCGCACGCCGCCGTGGACGCGTTCACCGCCACGCCCGTCGCCCCGGGCGCCGCCGTGACGGTCCGGCTCGGCGGCCTCTGGTCCCGCCCGGCCGGCAACCCGGCCGGCTCCGCCACCTACCGCAAGGTCGGCGGCCCGGCCTGGGCCGCCGTCAGCGCCGACGGCACGCTCACCGGCACCGCCCCCGCCGCCGCCGGCAAGAACCCCGAGCCGGTGGTCGTCGGCGTCAAGGACAGCACGGGCGCCACCGACACCGTCACCGTCCTCGTCCCGGTGGTGGACCCGGCCGCACCGCTGCGCCTCAAGGCCGCCAGCTGGAACCTGCACGACGCGGGCTCGGCCCACACCGACGCGCTGGAGAAGCAGTTGCGCGTGGTCCTCGCCCAGGGCCTGGACGTGCTCGCCCTGCAGGAGACCGCGGGGGAGCGGGCCAGGACCCTGGCCGACGCCCTCGGCTGGTACGCCTACCAGAGCCCCGGCAGCGTCGGCATCCTCAGCCGCCACCCGCTCACCGACGTCACCGCCCCGACCGCCGAACTGCCCGCCGCCGCGGCCACCCTGCGACTGCCCGGAGGCCGCAGCGTCCGCTTCTGGGCCGCCCACCTGGACGAGGCGGGCTACGGCCCGTACGCCGTCCAGGACGGGCGGAGCGCCGCCGAGGTGGAGGCCGCCGAGAACGGCTCGCTGCGGCTGCGGCAGGCCAGGGCGCTGGCCGCCGCCGTCCGCACCGACATCGCGCGGCGCACCCCGGTGGTGCTGGCCGGCGCGCTCTCCTCGCCCTCGCACCGCGACTGGACGGCCGCCACCGCCGCCGCCCACCAGGGCGTCGGCGCGCTCGCCTGGCCGGTCACCACGGCCCTCCAGGGGGCCGGACTGACCGACACCTTCCGCGAGGAGTGCCCCGATCCGGTCAAGGC
>NZ_JBIVVI010001297.1:0-2430 GCF_044757675.1 Kitasatospora sp. NPDC091257 | reverse complement strand
AGCCGGTCTGCTGATGCGTCTCGGCCAGGACGACGTGTTCGGCAAGGACGGCCTCGGCTGGGACAAGGTCGCCGCGGTGTTCAACACCGCCGGCGGGCCCAAGAGGACCGGCCTACATTACTGGAAGACGTCCCTGACCTGCGCTTTTCTTCATGCTCAGATCATCGGACCATCATCTGTCCGACAACCCCCGGTATCCAACCGAACACCGAGCGCTCAGTGACCGAACCGACAGCTTCTGTACAGGCCTGACAGCTAAACGAACCCGACCTTGTACGGAATCGACGCCGAAACCAGCGCACGGCCCCTCGTACAGTCATAAGTGAAGAAAGTGATTCGCAGCCGGGGGCACAGCAGACGTTGGCTGTCGGACAGTTCCCTCACCCTTGGAGTGGTTCGAGATGACGGTTGTGCATGAGGCGCCGGTCGACGGCGAGGTCCCCGAGGTCCCGGCCGACGCCCGCGGGCGGGTCGCCGAGCTGCACGAGCTGCGCGAGAAGGTCCGCCGCGGCCCCAGCGACAAGGCCACCGAGGCCCAGCACGCCAAGGGCAAGCTGACCGCTCGCGAGCGCATCGAGCTGCTGCTGGACGAGGGCTCCTTCCAGGAGGTCGAGCCGCTGCGCCGGCACCGCGCCCAGGGCTTCGGCCTGGAGGCCAAGAAGCCGCACACCGACGGCGTGATCGTCGGCTGGGGCACCGTGCACGGGCGCACCGTCTTCACCTACGCGCACGACTTCCGGATCTTCGGCGGCGCGCTGGGCGAGGCCCACGCGCAGAAGATCCACAAGATCATGGACATGGCCATCGCGGCCGGCGCCCCGCTGGTCTCGCTGAACGACGGCGCCGGCGCCCGCATCCAGGAGGGCGTCACCGCGCTGGCCGGCTACGGCGGCATCTTCCAGCGCAACACCAAGGCCTCCGGCGTCATCCCGCAGATCTCGGTGATGCTCGGCCCGTGCGCCGGTGGCGCCGCGTACTCCCCCGCGCTGACCGACTTCGTCTTCATGGTCCGCGAGACCTCGCAGATGTTCATCACCGGCCCGGACGTGGTCCAGGCGGTGACCGGCGAGAAGATCACCCAGAACGGCCTCGGCGGTGCGGACGTGCACGCCGGCGTCTCCGGTGTCGCCCACTTCATCTACGACGACGAGCAGTCCTGCATCGAGGAGGTCCGCTACCTCCTGTCGCTGCTGCCGCAGAACAACCGCGAGATGCCCCCGTCCGTGATGAGCGAGGACCCGGTCGAGCGGCGCAACGACAGCCTGCTGGACCTGGTGCCCGCCGACGGCAACCGCCCGTACGACATGCGCAAGGTCATCGAGGAGATCGTCGACCACGGCGAGTACCTGGAGGTCCACGAGCGCTGGGCCACCAACGTGCTCTGCGTGCTCGCCCGGATCGACGGCCACGTCGTCGGCATCATCGCCAACCAGCCGCAGTCGCTGGCCGGCGTGCTGGACATCAACGCGAGCGAGAAGGCCGCCCGCTTCGTCCAGATGTGCGACGCCTTCAACATCCCGCTGGTCACCCTGCTCGACGTCCCCGGCTTCCTGCCCGGCGTCGACCAGGAGCACGGCGGCATCATCCGGCACGGCGCCAAGCTGCTGTACGCGTACTGCAACGCCACCGTGCCGCGCATCTCGCTGATCCTGCGCAAGGCCTACGGCGGCGCCTACATCGTCATGGACTCCCGTTCCATCGGCGCCGACCTGTCCTACGCCTGGCCCACCAACGAGATCGCCGTCATGGGCGCCGAGGGCGCGGCCAACGTCATCTTCCGGCGCGAGATCAACGCCGCCGAGGACCCGGACGCCATGCGCGCCCAGAAGATCAAGGAATACAAGAACGAGCTGATGCACCCGTACTACGCGGCCGAACGCGGCCTCGTCGACGACGTCATCGACCCGGCCGAGACCCGCCAGGTGATCTCTTCCGCCCTGGCCATGCTCCGCACCAAGCACGCCGACCTGCCCAGCCGCAAGCACGGCAACCCGCCGATGTAGCGGCGCGCTCCGCCGCGCGTGCGCACCGCACGCGCCCCGCAGCAACCGCCCGTACGCACCGGGCACCCACCTCAGACCGCAGCCACCGGGGGAGAAACCAGGACATGACCGCTTCCGCCGAACCCCTCGTCCGCATCGTCCGCGGCAGTCTCACCGACGAGGAACTCGCCGCCCTGACCGCCGTCCTCGCCGCGCGCGCCGCCGCCGCGCAGCAGGCCGCCGCCGCCGCGCCGATCGAGCCGATCGCCAACTGGCAGCGCCTGGAGCGCCGCCCGGCGTACTACTCGCCGTTCAGCTGGCAGCAGGCCGCCTGACGGCCCACGACCCGAGCCGACGGCCGGTCACCCCGCCGCCGCCGCGCCGATCGAGCCGATCGCCAACTGGCAGCGCCTGGAGCGCCGCCCGGCGTACTACTCGCCGTTCAGCT
>NZ_JBIVVI010001296.1:0-2431 GCF_044757675.1 Kitasatospora sp. NPDC091257 | reverse complement strand
AGGTGCAGCCGCTGACACCCCCAGGGGTGGGCCGCGTCCCGGCGCGCACTACCGGCGATGCGAGGAAGGTCGTGATCAAGGGCGACGACGACCACGTCTTCGGGCCGCTGCACCAGCGGTTCGTGGACTTCGGCGGCGGCCGGGAACTCACGATCGTGGAATACGCCTACCGCCCCGAGGGCCCGGAGTCCGAGAAATCGATTCCCTCCGCCCGGGCGCAGGTGTGCCCGTCAGGCACCGACCCGGCCGCCCGGCTCGGCCTGACCGCGCTGCCCGGCCCTGAGCGCTCGGCGCGCCCGGTTCTCGTGGCGCGCCCAGGTCCGCGTGGCCGGGGCCGTGGCGTGACCACCTGCCGGTGCTCACGCCACGGATCGTCATGCCCCCGACTCCGCGCGCATCAGGGCTTGATGGCGACGGCCGCGTAGAAGGAGACCTGGGCGTCGGTGACGGTCGCA
The DNA here is from genome assembly GCF_044757675.1 of Kitasatospora sp. NPDC091257. Taxonomy (NCBI): domain Bacteria; kingdom Bacillati; phylum Actinomycetota; class Actinomycetes; order Kitasatosporales; family Streptomycetaceae; genus Kitasatospora; species Kitasatospora sp. NPDC091257. The sequence goes on along the minus strand of NZ_JBIVVI010001296.1, from coordinate 1,976 downwards.
GGCAGAGCGTCCGTGGAGACGTCGGTGTCGTCGCCGTGCCAGCGGTGGGCGGGGACGATGCCGGGGTCGAGGAGGTCCAGGCCGGCGAAGAAGGTGGCGAACTCGTCCTTGTGGCGCAGCCGCAGGGAGGTACCGGCCTGGTTGTAGATCTCCTGCACCTTGGAGGCGCCGGACGGGTCGAGTTCGGCCGTGGCGTGGGAGAGGACGAGCGCGGAGCCGGACGGCAGGGGGTCCAGGAGGTGCTTGACGATGGCGTGGGCGTCGCCGAGGTCCGGGACGAAGTGGAGCAGGGCCACCATCGACAGGACCACGGGCCGGGTGAGGTCGAGGGTCGCCGCGACCTGCGGAGTGGCCAGGATGGCGGCCGGGTCGTGGACGTCGCCGTGCACGTAGGCGGTGCGGCCCTGGGGGGTGCTGGTCATCAGGGCGCGGGAGTGGGCCAGCACGACGGGGTCGTTGTCGGCGTAGACCACGCGGGCCGCCGGTTCCACGGCCTGGGCGACCTCGTGGAGGTTCGGCGAGGTGGGGATGCCGGTGCCGATGTCCAGCCACTGGCGCAGACCGCGCCGGGCCAGCGCCCGGGTGGCGCGGTGCATGAAGGCGCGGTTGGCGTGGACCGCGGTGCGCATGGTGGGGAAGACGGTCAGGACGCGTTCGGCCGCCTCGCGGTCGACCGCGAAGTTGTCCTTGCCGCCGAGGAAGTAGTCGTACATCCGGGCGCTGTGCGGAACGTCCTGGCGTATGTGCAGGGCGGCCGATTCATCGGATCCGAACTCGGCGGCCGTCGCCGCGGTCTCGTCGGTGCTCATTCCCTGCCCCTTCATTGGTGATCATGCCAGGCCCGCCGCAGTCTAGCCAACTCGCCTGCGGTGCGCGGGAAGTCCGCCGCATCCCCCCGGCCGCAGGACTGCGACGACGACCCGCCGCGGGAGTTGCGGGCGGAACCGGTACGGTCGAGCCGCCGGACCGCCCGTCTCTCCGCGAAATCGCTTACTGTTACAAGGTGGTGACGTTTCGTCCACAACCCGAGTGCGGCGCGGGGCGTCTCCACGGATGACAGGGCCCGAGTCGCACCGATGGTGCCTTCGGGCCGGATCCACCTTGGAAAGGACGCACCGTGATCGTCTCCAAGCGGAACTCCCTGCGCCTGGCCGCCGTGACCACCCTGGCCGCGGTCTCCCTCGCCGTGGCGGGCACCGCCATGGCGGCCGCCCCCGTCTCCCGGCCCGTGCCCGCCAACCAGCCCGTGCCCGCCACCGCGCAGGCCGGCATCACCGCCAAGCCGTCGGTCTCCACCGTCCAGGCGTGGCAGCTGTTCCGCGTCACCGGCACGACCACCGCCCTCAAGGCGGGAAGCACGGTGACCCTGCAGCAGAAGCAGCACGGCGCGTGGGTCACCCTGCCCGCCTCCGTCGCCACGACCAGCACCGGCTCCTACTCCCTCGGCGTGAAGCTCGGCATCAAGGGCCTGAACGAGCTGCGCGTCATCAGCGGAAGCACCGCCTCGCCCGTGTTCACCGTCACCGTGCGCTGACCCACGGCGCACGGCCCACTCGGCATGCCGCACCGTACCCGGCCCTGACGCCGGGTCCGGTGCGGCGCACGGGCCGGTAGCGGGTTCTCGTGCGGCCCGGCAGCGAGGGATGCGCCGGGCCGCACGAGTTCGATGGGGCGAGCGGCCGACAGCGTGCACGCCGTAGGATCGGCCGATGAATGAGGACTGTCCGTTCGAGGGCGGCCGCAATCTCATGTGGGTGCTGGAGGGATTCGGCCCCGATGAGTGGCTCTGCTCGTCCGTCACGGTGACGCGAGAGCAGTTCCTCCAGGTGAGGGGCCTGTTCGAGCTCGGCGATGACGAGTGGATGACGGCCGGTGCATACCCGGTTCCCAGCGAGACTCAGGGTCCGCTACGGGCAGTCGTCGAGACGGCGCTGTTCGAGGAGGGGGTGGACTACTTCCTCGGGGCTCACCAGGAC
>NZ_JBIVVI010001295.1:0-2431 GCF_044757675.1 Kitasatospora sp. NPDC091257 | reverse complement strand
CCCGAGCTCCCCGAACACCCCGGTGTACCGCCGCCTGGCCCGCCGGATCCAGGAGCGCGTCGACGCCGGCGCCTACCCGGCCGGCACCCGGCTGCCCAGCGAGTCCGAGCTGAGCGCCGAGTTCGGCGTGAACCGGCTGACCGTGCGGCAGGCGGTGGCGGAGCTGGAGCGGGCGGCCGTGGTGGAGATCCGCCGGGGCGTGGGCACCTTCGTCCGCCCGCCGGCCGTCCGGGTGTCGATCGCCGTGGACCCGCGCAGCCAGCGCTTCGACCTCGGCAGCGTGCCCACCGCACTGCCGAACGAGGAGCGCACCGACGGCGAGTTCGTGGTGGCCGCTCCGCCCGTCACCGGCTCGCCGCAGGACGCGGAGGCGGCCCGGCAGCTGGGCCGCACCCCGGCGGAGCTGTCCCGGGTGGACTCGGTGATCCGGCTGGGCGGGCGGGCCCGGGCGGCGTGCAGCTACTGGGTGCCGTTCGGCCCGCTGCCCGCCGAGCTGGTCCGGCCGGGCCGCTCCGGGAACCTGGTGCCGGACCTGGCGCGGGCCGCCGGGGTGGAACTGGAGTACGACTGGCGGGCCTTCGGCGCCGTCGGCGCGGACCTCGCGGACGCCGAGCTGCTGGGCGTCCCGCCGGGCACCGCGCTGCTGGTGCGCGAGGGCGTCAGCTGCACCCCGGACGGCGCCCCGGCGCTGTACGTGCGGCGGCGGATCGACGGCAGCAGCGCGCGCTTCGTCCTGCACTTCCGCGACCGGTAGCGAAGGCCGCCGCGCCCGCCCCCGGCCGGAGCGCCCCTGATAAATTCAGCGCCGAAACACCAGGCCGTACGGGGGCGGGCAGAGCACGGTGATCGAGGAGATCGACTACGACATACCCGGCGAGCTGGCCGAGGTCTATCTCGTCCTGCTCGCCGACGTCTCCCGCACCGGTCGGCTGCCGCGCCGCGAGGAGCTGGAGCGCCTGCGCAAGCTCGGCGAGCACTGCGCCGAGGCCGGGTACGGGCTGCGCGAGGTGGTGGCGCAGTGTCTGGCCGCGGCCCGGCGGGCCTGGCAGACCCTGCCCGGGACGGCCGCCGCGAGCAGCGTCACCGAGCTGCGCCGCACGGGCGACGCGGTGCTCGCCGCCACCGACGCCGCGCTGGCCGCGCTGGGCGAGGGCCACGAGCGGGCCCAGCGCCTGGCCGTCCGCCAGGAGGAGGCGGCCCGCCGGGAGTTCATCGACGACCTGCTGTTCGGCCGCAGCGACCTCGGGCTGCTGGCCGAGCGCGCGGAGCGGTTCGGGCTGCGGCTGGCGGGCTCGTACACGGTGGCGGTCGCGGTGGGCGAAGAGCCGTTCGCGGACGTCCATCCGCTGGTGCACCGGGTGGAGCGGGAGCTGGCCGGGCGGTTCGGCGAGCGGGACGTGCTGCTGGCCAGCAAGGACGGCCGACTGGTGTGCATCGCCCCGGACTCCGAGCGGGCCGTGCTGGAGGCCTTCGCCGAGCTGACGCTGCGCCCCGGCCCCGGCTACCGCCCGGTGCTGCGGGTGGCCACCGGCCGCCGGCACTCGGGGCCGAGCGGGGTGCTGCGCAGTTACGAGGAGGCGCTGGACGCGCTGGACTACGCGCAGCGGCTGGACCTGCCGGCCCGGCAGCTGCGGGCCGAGGAGCTGCTGGTCTTCCCGGTGCTGATGCGCGACCGGGCCGCCATGGCCGACCTGGTGCGCAGCGTGCTCGGCCCGCTGACCGAGGCGCGCGGCGGCGCCCGTCCGCTGCTGGACACCATCGCGGTGCAGGCGGAGGCCGCGTACGTGAACGCGGAGGCGGCGCGCCGGCTGGGCCTGAGCGTGCGCACGCTGGGCTACCGGCTGGAGCGGATCAAGGCGCTGACCGGGTACGACCCGGCGGACGCGCTCCAGCGCTTCACCCTGGAGACGGCGGCGATGGGTGCGCGGCTGCTGAACTGGCCGGAACAACCGCTGTAGTACGCGGTACGACGGCTGTAGTGCGCGGAACCACGGCTGTAGTGCGCGATACGACCGCCGCGGTCCCGCGCCACGGGAGCCCCCCGCCCCAAACCCGCGGGGCGGCTCCGGAACCGTCCGGCGGCCGTCCTGTTGCCGAGCTGTTGCAGTGTCACGCGGGCCGTGCGTACCAGGGTGTCAAGAGGGCGTAAAGATTGCCGGATCCTGGCAATGTGCGGGGGGCGGCGGCACTGTCATGATCTCCCCGGCGCCGAAGCGCGGCGCCGGCGGGAAGACGGGGGAGCGTGGCCGGGATGGGGGGATTCTTCGCGGCCGCGCTGGCCTTCCCGACGGCGCTGTTCAGCTTCGCGCTGGTGGTGGTGGTCGGGTACTGGTTGCTGATGCTGTTCGGCGGCCTGGTTCCGGGCGCCGTGCACGGGGGGCACGGCGGCGGGCACCAGGTGGACGTCGGACACGGGGGGCACGGCGGCGGG
>NZ_JBIVVI010001294.1:0-2436 GCF_044757675.1 Kitasatospora sp. NPDC091257 | reverse complement strand
CCCACGCGCCCCTCCCAGGTGCACTTCCGCCCGGTTGGCACGTGCCCCCCGGATGTGCGTGCGGTCTAATACACCACAGACTGCTGTCGCAGCGTCACCCTCCGGTAGCGATTGGTGCGGGGAATCTCGCGCGCCTCCCGGGAGGGGCCTCCGGCCTGCGAAGACGCCCCGCGGCCGACCCTTTTGGGGGCGCGTGCGGCGGTGCCGAGCGCCCTCCTGTGACACCCGGGACGTCAGAGGCGCACGGGTTTCTCAAGACGGACGTCGGCGGCGTCCAGCCAGGCGCGCAGCGGACCGTCCTGGCCCTGCTCGACGGCCTGGGCGACCGGACCGGCCAGGTCGGTGCGGCGCACCCCGCCGAGCAGCAGCACCGGGCCGTCCAGCCAGTCCAGGCCGGGGGCGCCGCCGGCGGTGTCCACGGCGGCGCAGCAGACCATCGCGGTGACGTGCTCGACCAGCAGGTCGCGGCCGCTGCGGTCGGGTTCGAGCAGCGGGGCCGGGGCGGTGGTGCGGGCCAGCTGGGCGGCGAGCGCGGCGGCCAGCAGCTCTCCGTCGCCCTCGGCGAGCCGGCCCAGCAGCCGGGTGAGGGTCGGGGCGCCGGGGCGGGACTGCGGGGCGAGCCGGTCCAGGGCGGTCTGCAGGGTGGCGGCGCCCGCCCGCCAGCCGGCGTCCACCACCTCGGCCGGGTAGTCGGCCCACTCCAGCTCGCGCCAGGCGCCGGCCGCCGGGCGGCCGAAGAACAGGTCGGCGGCGAGCCGGGAGACCGCCCGGTCGACGGTGCCGGGCTCCTCCAGCAGGTCGCAGGCGGGGCGGTCGCCGAGCCGGCTGCCGTAGCCGTCGGCCAGCCGGTCGCGGCGGGACAGCTCGGTGAGCGCGGCGACCACGCCGGCGTTGAGGTGGGCCGGGTGGCGGCCGAGCCGCCAGGCGGGCAGCGCGACCCTGGTGAGCAGCCGGTCCCAGCCCGCGTAGGCCAGGCCGACCTGCTCCTGGGCGGCGATCCGCAGTCCGTAGTCGACCGTCCTGGCCTGCTCGGAGGCCCAGCTCGCGACCGAGCGCTCCAGCTCGGCGGAGTGGCCCCGGCAGGCGCCGAGCAGGCGGCGCACGACCCTGCGGACGATCCGGTCGGCGAGCGCCGCCGGACCGCGCCGGGGCGGCCGGGGCGGGGCGGCCAGGGTGGCGCCGCCGAGACCGGGGGCCGCGCCGGCGCCGGAGTCCAGACAGGCGTCCAGGCTGCGCAGGAAGCGCCGGGCGGCGGCGATCTCCGGGTCGGCGGAGGCGGCGGTGCCGGCCACCACGGGGGCGAGCAGGGCGCGCAGTTCACCGGACCGCATCCACCACAGGAAGGGCGAGCCGATCACCAGGACGGGGGCGGGCGCCCCGGGGTCCGGCCGCGGCGGAGCCGTCCGCCGGCTCGGCGGGACGTCCTCCAGCCAGCTGTCGCAGTCCGGGGTGAGGGCCACGGCCGAGGGCGCGGGCACCTCCAGCCGATCCGCCAGCTCGCCGATCAGCCGGTACAGCTCGGGGGCCTCGGCGCGCTCCAGCGGGACGGCCGGGGTGCGCGGCGGGACGGTCCGGTGCAGGGCCCGGGCGGTCAGCCCGGCCACCGCGAGGGTCAGCGCGGCGACCGCGCAGACCGCCCAGCGGGCGGCGTCCCAGCCCGCGGCGTCGGCGGCCCCGGGCGCGCCGATCCGGCCGGTGAACCGGCCGGCGAGCAGGACCACCGCCACGGCGGCGGGCAGGGCGGCGGCGGCCCGGGCGAGGCCTCGGATCCGCAGCACCACCTGGGCGTGAGCGCGCGCGATGTCGATTGCGGCCATACGGTGCGGCACCCCCTTCGGAGCCCTCGGGCGCCCGGCTTCGGGCCCTGAGCCGACTCGAAACGATCAGTTCCGACCGGGAAGCGGAGGTGTCGGGCAACGCAAACTCCGGGCGACGAGTCACGGAGAAGCTAACAGGCAGCGCAAAGGGACAGTGTAGCCAATGGCGACACTGCTGTCCAGCTCTGATTCGGAGACCGAATCGGAGACTCCTCCCGGTAGCCGGCGAGCGCGGGCGCCCACCGGGTACTGCTCTAACTCACGTGGAGTCATTTCCCGCCGGAGCCACTGGTTATGCATCCAGTGGCGAACCAACCGGGCGGACTCGCGCCTTGAGAATCGCGCGCCGCGCCAGGTTCGTCAAGGGCCCGCCGGCGGCGCGGGCCTCGACCTGTCTATCGACCCGGAGCCCCCCGGCGTTACAGAAGCCGTGGTGGCGCCGCCCTCGACGACGGTGATCACCATACCCCCCGGCACCGACGGTGCCGAGTGGGCCGTCGGCCACGCCGGCGGGCCGTACCGGCCGGTCGGGGGAACGGGACCGGGGGCGGCCCCGGCGGGGCCCGGGCCCGGCCCGGAAACGCGAAAAAGCCGGGCCGACCACCCGCAAGGGTGATCG
>NZ_JBIVVI010001293.1:0-2437 GCF_044757675.1 Kitasatospora sp. NPDC091257 | reverse complement strand
GCCGGCAGCGCGTCGGCACCCCTTGCCCGCCGGCTTCTGGCCGGACGCAGCGGCGCTCGCGTGGGCGGCGGCCGACGGACACCTGGACCGCCTCGGCGGCCCGGCCGGGCTGGCGGCCGTGACGGCGGCGTTCACGGACTGGCACCGGGGCCGCGCCACTCTCGGTGCCGACTGGCAGGCCCTGTGGCGCAAGTGGGTGCGTGAGCAGCGGGCGCAGCCCGGACTCGAGGCGCCCGGCCGCCCTGCCGGGCGCGGCCGCCGGGCTGCGGCACGCCGTAGGCCGGTCCCTGCGGTGCAGGTGAGCGTTGCGGACCGGCTGGCCTCGATCGAGAACGAGATCGCACGCGACCAGGAGCGCGCCGCCGACAGGCCGTTGATGCTGCTCCCCGAACCGCCCGGTGGCGCAGGCCGGCCCGGAGGTGCGGCAACGATGCCGGGACAGCGGCCGTTGATGGCCGCGCTTCCCGGAGGGCGTGCGGCCTCTGCGGACCCGCTGGAGGTGCTGGAGGCGATCGCCGACCACGGCCAGGCCCACGCCGTGGCGCTCTTCGGCTGGCGGCGGGTGGCGGCGCTTCTTGTCGGCGCCGACCCGGTGGCCGAAGAGGCGTGAGCGTGCTGCCGCAGCGCGGCCTCGCCCGGTGCCGTCGGTGCGGCATGGCGGTGCACTGGACCATCACTGCCGCCGGAGCGCGGCTGGCCGTGGACGCGGACCCGTGCGCGCTCGGCAACACTGCGGTCTACCGCGACGGCACCGGCACGATCCGCTCGCGCCGACCGAACGCGGAACTGCCGCTGCTGCCGTACGAGCGGCTGCACCTGCCGCACGCGGCCACCTGCGTCGCGCGGCCCTCGCAGAGCAACCCTTTGCGTCGTCAAGTGTCTTGATGGTGTGAGGCCGAACCAGCCTGCTGGTCCAGCAGGCTGCTTGAGATCAGATCGACGGAGGAAGGGCGCGTGGCACAGGACTACGAGACGGTGCTGGCAGCGCTGCGCCGTTGGGGGAACGTCCGGCCGACCGAGGGCGGCTGGCTGGCGCGGTGCCCGGCTCACGACGACCGGCAAGGGTCCCTGTTGGTGCTCGCCGGCGGGGGCGGCCGTGTGGAGCTGGACTGCCTGGCCGACGGATGCGAGACGCAGGACATCGCGGCGGCGCTGCGGCTGGGCCCGGAGTACGTGGTGGTCGCACCGCCGACGTTCGAGGACGGCCCCGGCTGGATCTGGCCCGGGTACGTGCCGTCGGCGGGTGTGAGCCTGATCGACGGGGAGGACGGCGTGAGCACCATGGCGGTCGCCCTGGACGTCGCGGCGCGGGCGGCGACGGCGGCGGTCCTGCCGGACGGGCAGCAGCCCCAGGCGGCGCGCACCGTGCTGGTGCTCGCATCGCCGCAGACGGCCGGGCGAGCGACGGAACTGCTGGAGGCCAGCGGGCCGGGCAGCGATCGGGTCGAGGTGGCTGCCGTCCTGGGCGGGCGCGGCGGGCAGCGAGGGCTGCGCCTACCGGCCGACGCCGACCAGTTGGAGCGGTTCCTGCGCGAGCGCCGCCCCGAGCTGGTGGTGCTGGACCTCATGACGATCTGCCCGTACCGGGTGCCCGTCGCGAGGGCATTGCAGATGCTGGCGGAACTCGCGCAGCGCGTCGGCACGGCGGTCCTGGCGGTGCGGGACGCCTCCAAGCGCGCGGGCTGGTCCTCCTTGCGCCGGGCGCAGGAGGCGTCGCGGTCCTCGCACACGGCCGCGGTGCACATGGCCGTACACGGCGTGGACGGGGCGATGGCACTGGTGCCGGTGTTCAGCAGCGGGTGGGCGGTCATGGGCGGCCTGCAGTTCCGCCAGGCGGGCCGGACCCGGCCCGTGGCATGGAGCAGCCGCTTCGCGTGCGGCCGTGATGAGGCGATGACCGGCGCGGACCTGCCGCGGCGGCGTCCGGCAAGCACGAGCGCCTACAGGCTGCTGACCAGCATGCTGGCGGCCGGCCCGGTGCCGGCCCGGGACGTGCTGGCGGCGGCGGCCACCGTCGGGATCGCCCCGCGAACGGTACAACGGGCCCGGCGCCAGCTGGGGGTGGTGGCGTCGAAGACGGCGACCGGCTGGGTGCTGTCCCTGCCGGACCGGGGCTCCTCGGGTAGAGGAGCCCCGGTCCCCGGTCAGTGACTCGGCTGAGGGCTGCCCGGGGTGCTCGGGGCGGGGGAGAGGTTGGAGGTCGGCAGCAGGACGCTGGTGGCGGTCGGGGACGGGGCGGGGGCTGTGGCCGTCGGGGCGGTCACGATCTGCGTGGCGGTGATCGTCACGGTGACGGTGGGGGCGGGCTCGGTCACCGTCACGGCCGGGGCGGTGACGGTGACCGTGGCCGGCGGCTCGGGCAGCGAGACGGCCGCCGGGCCCGGGGCGTTGGCGGGGGCGGGGCAGGTTGTTGATGACGTTGGCGAGGACGGCGGCC
>NZ_JBIVVI010001292.1:0-2440 GCF_044757675.1 Kitasatospora sp. NPDC091257 | reverse complement strand
CCGGCTTCGGCCTGGACTCCGTCGTCCAGGTCCAGCTCGGCGCGGACGGCCGCACCCTGAAGGGCCCCGCGAAGCCGCGGGGCCCTTCCGTGCGTACGGTGCGCGCGTACGGTGCGTACGGCGCCTGTGACGCGGTCGGTCAGTTGTAGGTCGTGGTGACGGTCACGCCGCCGAAGCCCTGCTGGGCGTAGAGGCTGAAGAAGACGTAACCGGCCGGCGGGTTGGTGATGGTCAGGGTCTCACCGTTGCCACTGGTGGTGGACTTGGCCGTGTAAGAGCCGGTGGTGGCCCAGGAGCCGGCGTTGTAGTAGAGGTCGGCGTTGCCGGTGCCCCCGCTGGTGGTGATGGTCAGCTGCTTCACGCCGGCCGGCAGGGTCAGGAAGCTGTAGCTGTAGTTCCCGGTGGTGGCGGCCACGTTGTCGCGGCGGCAGTTCTTGTCGAACTGCCGGGCGTCGGCGGCGGTGCACAGGGGGGCCTGGTTGGTGGGCAGCGAGCCGCAGTTGTCGGCGCCGCACTGCTTGAGCCAGGTGGCGAAGTCGGCGTCGTACGAGGTGCCGATGGTGGTCTTCAGCAGGGTGCGGGCGCCGTTCCAGTCGCCGGCGCGGTACTTGGCGAGCAGCGCGTCGACGTCCTGCGGGTGCGACTGGAGCATGTAGCGGACGGCCAGGTAGCCCCAGTTGTAGACGCGGGTGGAGTCCGCGTTGTCGTAGGTGGTGTCGAACAGGGTGCTCAGGGTGTAGGTGCCCTTGGCGGCCTGGGCGACCGCGGCGTCGTAGTGCTCGCCGCGGTAGCTGTAGGAGACGTACTCGGCGAGGCCCTCGACCCACCAGATGGTCGGGGTGGTCATGCCGGCCTCGAAGTCGCCGTACATGTCGTAGCGGCCGTCGAGGTAGTGGGTGTACTCGTGGTTGAGGTTCCAGATCTGGAACTGGGGGCGCAGCCAGGAGGCCTCGTGGGCGATGAAGCGGGCCTGGTTGCCGGCCTTGGCCGGGTCGCCCTCCTCGTACATGCCGCCGTTGTCGACCTCGATCTTGTACATCTCCCACGCGTACAGGCTGTAGTTGTAGTAGTCGTCGAAGGCGACGACCTCAAGGCTGGTGTTGTTGTCGTTGGCGACCGGGCCGCCGTCCTTGACGATCTTGTGGAAGAACGCGTCCTGGTTGATCAGGCTGGCGCAGGTGTCGGCGAGCTGCTGCGCGGTCATGTCCTGGGCGCGGATGCGCAGGTTGGCGTTGCAGGTGTGGTCGACGGTGAGGACCAGCGGGACCAGCTTGGCCGGGATGTCACAGGTGCCGTAGAGGGAACAGTTGCCCACGTCCTTCTTCTCCGCGAACCAGAGCAGGTTCATGGTGAGCGGACCGGTGTTGCCGACCAGCGGGTAGCGGTTGATCAGATCCTTGAGGATCGGCCGGCCCTGGGCGCGCAGCGCGTCGTTGGCCACCAGGTTGCCGAGCTGGATGCCGATCTTGGTGACCAGGTCGCCGCCGTTGATCAGGTTGCTGTTGCGGGTGACGAAGGACGCCGCGGTGGTGGCGAAGGACGGGTCGGCCTGGAGGGCGGCGACGAACTCCGGCAGGTCGAAGCCGCGCTCGATGACGGTCTCGGTGTTGGCGACGGCGGTGGTCATCGCCGCGGGCCAGCTGCCGGTGTAGTCGTTCAGCAGCCGCTTGACGACGCCGGTGTAGCGGGCGTTCTCCTGGGCGCTGTCGATCAGGGTGACGGCCTCGGCGAGGGTGTCGCCGTTGGCGTCGGTGACGTCCTTGCTGTGCGGGGCGGCGTAGAAGGCGTCGAGCGCGCCGCGGATGGCGCTCTTGAGACCGTCGCCGTACGGGCCCACGACGTCCTTGTTGTTCCACTGCACGTAGTAGCCGGCGCGCAGGAAGAGCACCAGCTGCCCGGCGGAGGTGGAGTTGTCACCGGGGTAGGTGGCGGCGGTGTCGCGCAGGGCGTTGGCCACGGTGACCATCTGGGCCTCGTTGAAGGCGCCCTTGGCGTCGTTGCCGGCCAGCTGGAACAGCGTGTTGACGCAGTCGAGGCCGGACGACTTGACCTGCTGGACCAGCGCGGCACCGGACTTGCCGGTGAAGGCGGAGACGTCGCAGGCGGCCGCGGCCGAGAACTGCCGGGCCGACTTGCCGGCGCCGACGGAGCTGCCCGCCGTCGGGGCGGTGGCCTTGGCCCGCGGGTCCGAGGCGAGCGGGCGGGCGTCCTCGGGGGTGTCCGGGGACTTGGGCACGGGGATCGTGCGCGGCGCGGCCTTCCCGGCCGAGGAGGCGGGTGCGGCCGGGCTCCCGGCCGGCGCGGAGCCGGGGGTGCCGGCGGCCTGGGCGGCCGGCGCGAACAGGCCGAGCGAGAGGAGAAGGGCGGTGCCGAGCGCGGGCAGTCTGCGCGCGGCGTCCTTCGCTATCGAGGAGGGACGCATCTGTGGGGGCCTCCGGGG
>NZ_JBIVVI010001291.1:0-2443 GCF_044757675.1 Kitasatospora sp. NPDC091257 | reverse complement strand
GAGCCGCAGATCCCCAAGCCGGGCAGCCACTCCTGGATGGTCCCGTGGCTGTCCCTGCAGGCCCGGCTCGGCCTTGACCGGGTGGGAGTTGCCGACGCCGCTGCCGCCGTACTCCTCGGCGTCGGTGTTCAGTGCCTCCTCCCAGAGCTGCTCGCGGCCCGCCAGCCGGGGCAGGCCGACCCGGTGCCCGTGCCGGACGACCGGCGAGAAGTTGCAGAGCGCGACCAGCGGCGAGCCGTCGGCCGCGTACCGGACGAAGGAGAGCAGGTTGTCCTCGGCGGCGCCGCCGTCGAGCCAGCGGAAGCCGTCCGGGACGGTGTCCAGCTCCCACAGTGCCGGGGTGTCGAGGTAGCACCGGTTGAGGTCGCCGACCAGCCGGCGCACCCCGAGGTGGTCCCGGTGGGCCGGCCACTGCTCGTCGAGCACCCACCACTGCGGGCCCTGCTCGTGGTCCCACTCCGCGCCCTGGGCGAACTCCTGCCCCATGAACAGCAGTTGCTTGCCCGGGTGGGACCACATGAAGCCGAGGTAGGCGCGGTGGTTGGCGCGCTGCTGCCACCAGTCGCCGGGCATCTTGGACACCAGCGCCTGCTTGCCGTGCACCACCTCGTCGTGGGAGATCGGCAGGACGTAGTTCTCCGAGTAGGCGTACACCATCGAGAAGGTGATCTCGTTGTGGTGGTACTTGCGGTGCACCGGCTCCTTGGAGATGTAGACCAGCGAGTCGTGCATCCAGCCCATGTTCCACTTCAGCCCGAAGCCGAGGCCGCCGGCGTCGGTGGGCCGGGTGACCCCGTCCCAGGCGGTGGACTCCTCGGCGACGGTGATCACGCCCGGGCAGCGGCGGTAGACGGTGGCGTTCATCTCCTGGAGGAAGGAGGCCGCGTCGAGGTTCTCCCGGCCGCCGTACTGGTTGGGCGTCCAGTCGCCGCCCTCGCGGGAGTAGTCGAGGTAGAGCATCGAGGCGACGGCGTCCACCCGCAGGCCGTCGATGTGGAACTCCTCGCACCAGTACACCGCGTTGGCGACCAGGAAGTTGCGCACCTCCTTGCGGCCGTAGTCGAACTCCAGCGTCCCCCAGTCCGGGTGCTCGGCGCGCAGCGGGTCGGCCGGCTCGTACAGCGGCTCGCCGTCGAAGCGGGCGAGCGCGAAGTCGTCCTTGGGGAAGTGCGCGGGCACCCAGTCGACGATCACGCCGATGCCGTGCCGGTGCAGGGTGTCCACCAGGTGGCGGAAGTCGTCGGGGCCGCCGAGCCGGGCGGTGGGGGCGTAGTAGCCGGACACCTGGTAGCCCCAGGAGCCGCCGAAGGGGTGCTCCATCACCGGCATGAACTCCACGTGGGTGAAGTTCAACTCCTGGAGGTAGCGCGGCAGTTCCTCGGCGATGGCGCGGTAGGTGGTGAGGTCCGGGCGCCAGGACGGCAGGTGCAGCTCGTACACCGACATCGGTGCCCGGTGGTGCGCCGAGCGGGCCCTGCGGGCCATCCACTCGCCGTCCTGCCACGTGTGGTCGGAGGAGGTGACCACCGAGGCGGTGCCGGGCGGGCACTGGGCGGCCCGGGCGAGCGGGTCGGCCTTGTCCAGCACCCAGCCCTGCCGGGTGTGCACCTCGTACTTGTAGGTGGCGCCCTCGGCCAGGCCGGGGACGAACAGCTCCCAGATCCCGGACGAGCCGAGCGAGCGCATCGGGTGCCCGGTGCCGTTCCAGTGGTTGAAGTCGCCGATCAGCCGCACCCCGGCGGCGTTCGGCGCCCAGACCGCGAAGGCGGTGCCGGCCACCCCGTCGACGGTGCGCACGTGCGAGCCGAGCGCCCGCCACAGCTGTTCGTGCCGGCCCTCGGAGATCAGGTGCAGGTCGAGTTCGCCGAGGGTGGGCGGGGTGCGGTAGCCGTCGTGCTGGCGCAGCGGCTCGCCGTCGGGGTACGTCACCAGCAGGGTGTAGTCCGGCGGATCGCCGCCGGCCACCAGGCCGGTGAACAGTCCGCCCTGCTGGTGGGTGAGTTCGGCCGGGCCCTGGGTGGTCTCCACGACCACCCGTTCGGCGAACGGGCGCAGCACCCGGATCGCCGTGCCGCCGAGCACCGGGTGTGCGCCGAGCAGGGCGTGCGGGTCGTGGTGCTGCCCGCCGACCAGCCGGTCCACCTCGGACGGCGGCAACGGTGCCTCGGGCAGCCGCAGCGCCCCGGCGGGGGCCGGGCGTCCGGCCTCCCGGGGTTCTCCGGCGGCGGGCCGGGGGGCGGGCCGGGGCGAGGGTGGAGGCTCGGAGGCGGTCCCGGCGTCCTCCTCCTCGGTCGCCCGGCGCGCTTCGCGGTCGTGGCCGGCGCGCCCTTCGGCCGCCCGCCCTTCGGCTGGGAGCGGTCCGGCCAGGAAGGTGGCCGGTACGGTGCGGGTGGGGCGGCCGGTCGGGTCGATCGGCGTCACGGCGGGGTCCTCCTGCGACGGG
>NZ_JBIVVI010001290.1:0-2443 GCF_044757675.1 Kitasatospora sp. NPDC091257 | reverse complement strand
CCCTCCATGCACCTCCCCCTCCGTGGCCGCCTGGCCTCGATCGCCGCGCTGAGCCTGATCACCTCCGTCGGCCTGACCGCCTGCTCCACCGGGCAGACGTCCTCGAACAGCGCGGACGCGCCCGTCGCCCCGGTGTCCGGCAAGGTGACGATCACCTACCTGCAGAAGCAGGGCGACCAGCAGTACTTCGTGGACGAGGCCGCGGGCGCCAAGGCCAAGGCCGCCGAGCTCGGCGCCGAGCTGAAGGTGGTGAACCTGGGCAACGACGCGAACAAGACGGTCGGCGAGGTGCAGGCCGCGATCGCGCAGAAGAGCAACGGCCTGATCATCGTGGTGCCCGACCCGGCGGTCGGCCCGCAGGTGGTCCAGACGGCCCGGGACGCGAAGGCCGCACTGCTGACCTCCGACGACCAGGTCTGCGCGAGCGGACCGGCCCCGGCCCAGTGCGCGGCGACCGACCTGGTGCCCCGGATCGGCTTCTCCGGCCGGCAGATGGGCCAGCAGGTCGGCCAGCGCGCCGCCGAGGAGTTCAAGAAGGCCGGCTGGAACCCGGCCGACACCCGGATCATCTCCGCCTGGAAGCAGGACGTCACCGTCTGCGGCGACCGCGTGAAGGCCGCCAAGGACGCCTTCGACCAGGCCGTGCCGGGCGTGCAGCTGATCGACGTCGCGACCGACAACACCCCGACCGGCGCGCAGGACAAGGTCGCCGCCACCATCACCGCCAACCCCGGGGTCAAGCACTGGGTGGCCTGGGGCTGCAACGACGAGAACGTCCAGGGCGCCGTCACCGCCCTGCAGAACGCCGGGATCAACCCCGACGACATCGACGGCGTCGGCCTGGGCGCCTACCTCGCGTGCAAGAACTGGGCCTCCGGCAAGCCCTCCGGGATGAAGGCCGCCCTGTTCATCAACGGCAAGGACGTCGGCGCCCTGTCCGTGCAGACCATGTACGACAAGCTCAAGAACGGCAAGGACTTCCCCCAGGAGGCCTTCGCCCCGACCACGATGGTCGACGCCGCCACCTGGCAGTCCGCGGGCGTGTCCTGCAGCTGACGCCTCGCCGAGCCGCCGGTGGGGCGGGCGGGCACCGACCTGCCGAATCCGCCCGCCGCACCGGCGCGCTCCCGGAGACCGTACCGCGACCACCGGCACCGCCGACCGTGTGCACGGCTCCCCCAGACCGTACGCACCGCACTGCCAACGAGGCCCCGATGACCACACCCGCACCGTCACCCGTCCCGCCGGCGAGCGGCGCCCCCGGCCTGAGCGCCGAGGGCGTGTCCAAGCGCTTCGGCTCCGTCCGGGCCCTGGAGGACGTCACCCTCACCTTCCCGCCCGGCCGGGTCACCGCCCTGATGGGCGAGAACGGCGCCGGGAAGTCCACCCTGCTGCGCATCCTGACCGGCGACCACCGCCCCACCGAGGGGCGCGTGCTGCTGGACGGCGAGACCGTGGACCTGCAGTCCCCCCAGGACGCCCGCCGCGCCGGGATCCGGATCATCCCGCAGGAACCCGAGATCATCCCGCACGTCCCGGTCGCCGAGAACGTCTACGCCGGCTCGCTGCCCCGCCGGGCCGGCCGCCGCCTGGACCGCGCCGAGCTGCGCCGCCGCATCACCGCGGACCTGGCCCGCCTCGGCTTCGACAAGGTCCTCGACCCCGACCTGCTGGGGTCCGAACTCACCGCCGCGCAGCGCCAGTTGGTCGAGATCATGCGGGCCCTGACCGGCGCCGTCCCGCCGCGGGCGATCGCCTTCGACGAGCCCACCTCCTCGCTCTCCGAGCACGAGGTCGAGGCCCTGTTCGCCCTGATCGGGCGGCTGCGCGACGAGGGCATCGCCGTCGTCTACGTCTCCCACCGGATGAAGGAGATCTTCCGGCTCGCCGACCGCATCGCCGTGCTGCGCGACGGCCGGGTCGCCGGGGTGGTGGAGGCCGCCGCCACCGACGAGAGCGAACTCGTCCGGCTCATGGTCGGCCGCGACCTGTCCTCGCTGTTCGTCCGCCAGCAGGTCGCCACCGACCGCGTCGTGCTGGACGTCCGCGACCTCACCACCGACGACGTGCACGGAGTCAGCCTGACCGTCCGGGCCGGCGAGGTCGTGGCGCTGGCCGGCCTGATCGGCGCCGGACGCTCCGAACTCGCCCTCGCCCTGGCCGGCGACGCCCCGATCCACTCCGGCACGGTGGCCCTCAACGGCGAGGTCCTGCGCCTGAAGGACCCGCGCGCCGCCATCGCCGCCGGCATCGGCCTGGCCCCCGAGGAGCGCAAGGCCCAGGCCCTGTTCCTGCAGCGCACGATCCGCGACAACACCTCGCTGGTCAGCCTGCGCCGGCTCAGCCGATGGCGGTTCGTCAAGCAGCGCCAGGAGAAGGCCCTCGCCCAGGAGTACGCCGACCGGCTGCGGGTGCGAGCCCCCTCCATCGAGGCCGAGGTCCG
>NZ_JBIVVI010001289.1:0-2445 GCF_044757675.1 Kitasatospora sp. NPDC091257 | reverse complement strand
GGTACCGAAGCAGTACCCGATGGGTACCATCGGCGGGTGACGACGACCCGTACGGCGAAGAGCCATGCCCCCGACTGCACCGACCCCAGGTCCGTCTACGCCGCGGCCTGCCCCTGCCGCGACATGCTCGACCTGCTGGCCAACAAGTGGAGCGCCCTCGCGCTGGGCGCCCTGGAGGACGGCCCGCAACGCTTCGGCGCGCTGCGCACCCGCCTGCAGGGCGTCAGCCCCAAGGTGCTCACCCAGACCCTGCGCCGGCTGGAGGAGCACGGCCTGGTCGACCGCGAGATCCACGCCGAGGTCCCCCCGCGGGTCGAGTACAGCCTCACCGCACTGGGCGCGGACGCCTGCGTCCCGCTGGCTCACCTGCGCACCTGGGTGGAGCACAACATCGACCGCTTCCCCGGCCCCGCCTGAGCCCGGCCCGCCCGAAAGGCCCGGGGCGAAACGCGCATGCGCTTCCGTCGGGGCGGCGGCCCTCGCCCGGCTCACCGAGCTGCCCCGGGGGCCGGTCGCGACGACCTGCCTCGTCGTCGGGGACGACGGTGAGGAGCCGGGCCCCCGGATCGCGCATCCCGCGGTCGACGGCCGGGCACCAGTGGCGCCAGCCGTCCCGGAAGACCACCTGCTCGCCGCCGTCCGCCCGGCACTCCTGGGCCGCCCGCCGCGCCGGAGCCGCGGAGGGTCAGCCGTCGGCCTGGTCCGGACGGCGGCGCTGACGCAGCGAGATCCGGTTGCCGTCCGGGTCCGCCGTCTCGATGCGGACCCCGAATCCGTAGTCCTCCGGCTCCGGCAGGTCGAAGACCACCCCGCGGTCGCGGAACACCCGGACGTCGGCCCGCAGGTCGTCCGATTCGAGGATGACCGGGCCGGGCGTCCCGTCCGGCCCGTCCGGCCGGCCCGCGGCGGCGGGGTGCGCCCACAGGAGGAGTTCGACCGGGGTGCCGGGGACGCCGACGGTGAGGAAGCGTCCGCCGGGGTTGGGGAAGTCGATGCGCTTCTCCAGGCCGAGCTGCTCCGTGTAGAACGTCAGGGCGCGGTCCTGGTCGGTGACGTAGAGCGTCACGTACATGAGGTTGGTGAGCACGGTGCGGTCCTTCCGGCTGTCGGTCGCTGTCGCCTCACCGACGGATCCCGGCCCGGGGATGTGACGGACGGACGGAGGGATTTTTTCCGGTCATCCGGCTGCGCGCGGGTCGGGCCGTTCCCGGTCGGCTGCCGGGCCTGGCAGGGCGAGGGTCGCCCGCAGGCCGCCGGCCGGGTCGGGGGCGAGGTGGAGTTCGCCGTGGTGGGCCTCGGTGACGGCGGCGACGATCGCCAGGCCCAGGCCGTGGCCGCGGCGGGCCGGGTCGGTCCCGGCGGTGCGCCCGCGTCCGCGCAGGAACGGTTCGGTGAAGGTGGCCACGGCCTCCTCCGTCAGCCGCGGGCCGGTGTTGGTGACGGTCAGGTGCACCCGGCCGGGCCGCTCGGGGTCGGCCCCGGTGGCGACGGTGACCCGCCCGCCGGCGCCGGGCGGCAGGTTGTGCCGCAGCGCGTTGTGCAGCAGGTTGACGGCCGCCTGGCGCAGCAGGACGGGGTTGCCGGTGGTCGGGGCGGGGCGCAGGTCGGCGGTGAGGGTGACACCGAAGGCCTCGGCCTCGTCGCGGACGGCGGCCAGCGCCTCGCCGGTGGCGGCGGCGAGGTCGGTGGGGGCGAGGTCGGGCGGGGCGTGGCCGAGGTCGGCGAGCTGGAGCAGGGCTTCGCTGATCTCGATGCCGCGCTGGTTGGTGTCCTGGAGGCGGGTGACGAGGCGGCCCCAGTCCTGGCCGGCCGGGTCGGCGGCGGCGACCTGGAGCATGGTGCGGGTGATCGCCAGCGGGGTGCGCAGTTCGTGGGAGGCGTTGGCGGCGAAGCGCTGCTGGGCCTCGAAGGAGCGCTGGAGGCGCGCCAGCATCTCGTCGAAGGCGTCGGAGAGGTCGGTGAACTCGTCGCGCGGCCCGGTGAGGGCGATGCGGTGTTCCAGGGCCCCGCTCGCGGCGCGGTGGGCGGCGCGGGTGATGTCCTGCAGCGGGCGCAGCACCCGGCCGGCGATCAGCCAGCCGCCGATCAGGCCGACGGCGGTCAGCAGGGCCAGGGCGTAGCCGCTGGCCCTGAGCAGCGAGTCCAGGATCTCCTGGCGGGAGGGGGCGTCGGAGCGGTAGCGCGGGTTGGAGGAGGTGAGGGGGTAGTTGGGGACGTAGCGCATGCCGACGTAGACCACGGCGAGGGAGAGGAGGCCGGCGGTGACGGCGAAGAGGGTGTAGCTGAGGGTCAGGCGCATCCGGGCGGTCAGGCGGCGCGGGCGGTTTCCGGTGCGGCGTCCGCCCGTACGGCGGCCGGGGTCGGAGGAGTCGGAGCCGGGGTCGGGGTTCACCGCGGGGTGCCTTCCTGGCCGGGGTCGGTGGAGGGGTCGGTGAGGCGGTAGCC
>NZ_JBIVVI010001288.1:0-2450 GCF_044757675.1 Kitasatospora sp. NPDC091257 | reverse complement strand
GTGTACCTGCGCGACGCGGCCGGCGCGGTGCACCGGCTCACCACCGGCATGGACACCGCCCACCCCGCGCTGGCCCCCGACGGCAAGGGCGTCGTCTTCGAGTCCCTGGAGCCCCGCGGCGACGGCAGCACCCGGCACGTCCTGTGGGCCGTCGACCGGGACGGCAGCGGACTGCGCCGGATCACCGAGGGCGCGGCCGACGAGACCCACCCCACGGTCTCGCCCGACGGCAAGTGGATCGCGTACTCCTGCGACGGCGAACCGTCGCACCGTCAGATCTACCTGCGGCCGTTCGAGGGCGGCGCGCCCGTCAAGGTCACCAGCGTGACCGACGGGGACGCGGTCGACCCGGCCTGGAACCCGGTGAACGACGACGCCCACCGCAACGAGATCGTCTACACCCGGGACCAGGGCGCCCAGGGCCGGACCCTGGTCCTCACCTCGCCCACCGGCGGCGACAAGGCCTTCTTCCCCGGTACCGGCTCCACCTGGAAGACCGGCTCGGCCGGCTGGCTGGCCGACGGCAGCGGGGTGCTCTTCCTCAGCGCCGACCTGCTCGACCCCAACGACCCGACCCCGCAGCCCGATCCGTCCCGGCCGCCGGTGGTGAACCTCTACCGCGCGCTCACGTGCAACTGCGAAGCGCCGAAGGTGCTCTACCGCGCCAACCGGCTGATCGCCACGCCGACCTGGCTGGGCACCCAGAACGAGGGCGGCCCCGTCGTCGAGCAGACCAGCGCCTCCGGCGCCAACGTCGCGAACGTGGAGGACATGCGCCCCGACGGGTCCGACCCGCGCGACCTCGGCATCAGTGTGCTCCGCGAGGACCCGGCCGCCGACAGCAACACCAGCACCGACCCGGGGGCCGACCCGCTGTTCCACCCCCGCCCCGGCTTCGACCCCTGGTTCGAGCGCCAGACCTACACGCCCGACGGCCGGCAGATCGTGGTCACCCGCTACGAGGACGGCCCGGCCGGGCGGATCCAACGGATCTGGATCGCCGACGGCGACGGGGCGAACCCGCAGCCGATGAACCTCGCCGGGCGCGGCCCGAACGACCGGGACACCGACCCGTCGATCTCCCCGGACGGCAGGCTGATCGTGTTCAGCCGCAGCGCCCCGGCCGCCGGCGACCAGCCGGCCCGGCCCGGGCGGGTCCTGATCGCCGAGATGGCCACGGGGCGGATCGTCGGAACCGTCCAGCCGCCGGCCGGGCAGCGCGGCGCCTCCGACGGCCAGCCGTTCTGGTCCCCCGACGGCAAGCTGATCGCCTTCTCCCGGACGGCGGTGGTCAACGAGAACGCCGGCAACCTGCACGTCTGGACCGTCGCCGCCGACGACCTCACCCGGCAGACCGACCTCAGCCGGACGGCCTGCCCGGGCAGCTGCAACGTCATCGACGACAGTCCCGCCTTCGCCCCCGACGGCCGCCGCATCGCCTTCAACCGCAAGGCCGGTGACGGCGGGAACAACCAGCAGGACGGGGTGGTGGTCACCACGCCGACCGGCGAGGGCTGCACGGTGGTCGTGCCCACCGGGCTCGGCCAGGGCGCCTGCACCCGGCCGCTGCCCGACCACCCCACCACCGGGCCCTTCCAGCCCCGCGACGTCGCCTGGACGGCGAACAGCGCCCAGCTGGTGCTGACCTCCCGCCGCGCCGCGCCGCCGAGCGCACCGGAGGGGCTCAAGGTCTACGACTTCGCGACCGCCCAGCTCACCGAGCTCGACTGGCGGCTGCCGGGGCGCCAGAAGGAGCCGGCCGTCCAGCAGTCCGTCGACCTGGCGGTCAGCGTTCCCGAGCGGACCCCGGCCGTCCCCGTCGACGGCAGCACCGAGGTGACCGTCACCGTCACCAACAAGGGCCCCGCGCCCTCGCCCGGCACCGCCCTCACCGTCTCGGTGCCGACCGGCGCCCGGCTCGACAAGCTGACCACCCCGACCGGATCGTGCGACGCCGCCGCGCTGCGCTGCGAGCTCGGCACCCTGACCCCGCGCCAGGTGGTCCGGATCAAGGCCACCCTGACCGGCACCCGGCCCGGCGTCCCGGACTTCGGTTGGAGCGTCACCGGGACGGTCGTCGACCCGAACCCCGACGACGACTTCGCCCGGACCTTCCTCCCGGTGCTGGAGCCGCCGACCCCGTCGCCGACACCCACCCCGTCGCCGACCGCCTCGCCGAGTCCGACCCCGAGCCCGAGCCCGACACCCACACCCACGCCCAGCCCGACCGCCACGCCCACCTCCACCCCCGTTCCGCTGCCGCCCCCGGCGCCCGCCCCGCCGCCCCAGGCCGGCCCCGCGGTCGCGGTCGACGCCCAGCCGAACCCCGGCTACGTCGGCGGCCACGTGACCGTCAGCTACACGGTGCGCAACACCGGCCAGGCCCTCGCCACCGGCCTGCGCCTGACCCTCGGTCTGCCCGCCGGAGTGCCCACCGAGGCCCTGCCCCC
>NZ_JBIVVI010001287.1:0-2451 GCF_044757675.1 Kitasatospora sp. NPDC091257 | reverse complement strand
GGGCCGGCTGGTGCTGAGCGACCCGGACAACATGCTCACCACCGGGGTCGAGGTGGAGGCCCGCCCGCCGGGAAAGAAGGTCAAGCGGCTGTCGCTGCTGTCCGGCGGCGAGCGCTCGCTGACCGCGGTGGCGCTGCTGGTGGCGATCTTCAAGGCCCGGCCCAGCCCGTTCTACGTGATGGACGAGGTGGAGGCGGCGCTGGACGAGACCAACCTGCGCCGGCTGATCGGGATCATGGAGGAGCTGCGGGAGAGCTCCCAGCTGATCGTGATCACCCACCAGAAGCTCACCATGGAGTCGGCCGACGCCCTCTACGGCGTGACCATGAAGGGCGACGGCATCTCGCAGGTGATCAGCCAGCGGCTGCGCGAAGAGCACCGGGAGCGCCGGCCGCGAGCCGGACGAACCGCGTCGGTGTAGGGCGGCTGCGGTCCATCCGGGCTCCGGTCGCGGATACTGGAGCAGTTATGGAATACGTGATCCTTGCCGTAGTCATCGCCGTGGTCGCCGTCGGCGCGATCGCCGGCCTCGTCGTTTCCGGCAGACGACGCCAGCAGCTGCCCCCGAAGTCGCAGGCGCCGGTCATCACGGCGCCGAAGCCGACCCCGCAGGAGCCCCAGGTCGGCGAGGAGTCCGCGCCGCCGACCGAGGCGCCCCGCCGCACCATCGAGGAGGTGGAACTCCCGGCGGAGGCCGGCGCGCCGGAGGCCCCCGAGGCCGTCGAGGCCGTCGAGGCCCCCGAGGTCGTGCCCGCCGAGGCCGAGGCGGCGCCCGCCGTCGAGGTTCCCGAGCCCACCGCCGGCCGGCTGGTCCGGCTGCGCTCGCGGCTGTCCCGCTCGCAGAACTCGCTCGGCAAGGGACTGCTCTCGCTGCTCTCCCGGGAGCACCTGGACGAGGACACCTGGGAGGAGATCGAGGACACGCTGCTCACCGCCGACGTCGGCGTCGCCCCCACCCAGGAGCTGGTCGAGCGGCTGCGCACCCGGGTGAAGGTGCTCGGCACCCGTACCCCCGACGAGCTGCGCGCGCTGCTGCGCGAGGAGCTGGTCGAGCTGGTCGGCAAGGACGCCGACCGCACCGTCCGCTCGACCAGGCACGAGGAGGGCCCCGCGGTGGTCCTGGTGGTCGGCGTCAACGGCGTCGGCAAGACCACCACCACCGGCAAGCTGGCCCGCGTCCTGGTCGCCGACGGCCGCACCGTGGTGCTCGGCGCCGCCGACACCTTCCGTGCCGCCGCCGCCGACCAGCTCCAGACCTGGGGCGAGCGGGTCGGGGCGCGCACCGTGCGCGGCCCGGAGGGCGGGGACCCGGCCTCGATCGCCTTCGACGCGGTCAAGGAGGGCATCGCCGAGGGCGTGGACACCGTGCTGATCGACACCGCCGGCCGGCTGCACACCAAGACCGGCCTGATGGACGAGCTGGGCAAGGTCAAGCGGGTCGTCGAGAAGCACGGCCCGGTGGACGAGGTGCTGCTGGTGCTGGACGCCACCACCGGCCAGAACGGCCTGATCCAGGCCCGGGTGTTCGCCGAGGTGGTCGACATCACCGGCATCGTGCTGACCAAGCTGGACGGCACGGCCAAGGGCGGCATCGTGGTCGCCGTCCAGCGCGAGCTGGGCGTGCCGGTCAAGCTGATCGGCCTGGGCGAGGGCGCGGACGACCTGGCTCCGTTCGAGCCGGGGGCGTTCGTGGACGCGCTGATCGGCGACTGACGCCCCGCGCGCGCCGCAAAGGCGCGAAGGGCGTACGAAGAGCGCAGGAAGGGCCCGCTCCCCTCTCGGGGGGCGGGCCCTTTCGCGTGCCCGGATCCGGGCGGCGCGCCGGTTCCGGCGCGGTGGCCCCGGCGGTGGCCGCTCGGACGGCTGCCCGGGGAGCGGGCCCCGGCGCGGCGGCCCGGCGGTGGCCGCTCGGGTCAGGAGGCCATCCAGGCCGGCTCGGCGGTGCGCTCGCGGCTGCGGTGGCAGGCGTAGGCGAGGGTGCCGAGCAGCAGCCGGGCCTCGGGCGGGCAGCCCGCGTTGTCGCGGGTGGGGCGGCGCAGCCAGCGGACCGGGCCGAGGGAACCGAGGACGGTGGGCGGGGCGGCGACGTAGCCGCCCTCGCCGTGGCAGACCAGGTCGAGCGCGGCGTCGTCCCAGCCCATCCGGTACAGCAGGTCGGGCAGGCGCCGGGCGGTGCCGGCGGCGACCAGGAACTGGAGCCGGCCGGTGGGGACGGCGAGCACCGGGCCCACCTGGGTCCCCATCCGCTCCAGCCGGACCAGGGCCTGGAGCCCGGCCTGCTCGGGGACGTCCAGGACGTCGAAGGCGCGGCCGGTGGGGAACAGCACCGAGCCCTCGGCGCGGCCGCCGCGGGCCCGGCCGCCGCGGCCGGGCACGGGGTGCGGGCCGGGCGCACCTCTGAAAAACACTCACACGTAGTGATATGGTTTTGCGGCTTGTGGGTGGATTTTT
>NZ_JBIVVI010001286.1:0-2458 GCF_044757675.1 Kitasatospora sp. NPDC091257 | reverse complement strand
GGGGTAGGGAAAACCCCACCCAGGCCCCGAGGACAACACCAGGAGAGGGCCACCCGCCAGCCGGATTACCCGTCAACCCCCGCTTCCCTACTGTCGATCGGGACGCCGGACCGCAGCCGGCGCACCGCGACCGGCGGCTCCCCCGACCCAGGGCCGCCGCCGCTCCCGTCCGGCGACCACCGCCGCTCTCCCAGGGGGGAAGACCCACCGTGAAGCCCGTGAAGTCCAGACTCGGCCCGGCGGCCGCCATGGGTGCCTGGAGCGCCCGGCACCGCAAGACCGCGGTGTTCGGCTGGCTGCTCTTCGTCGTCCTGGCCGCCGCGCTCGGCACCGCGCACGGCAGCACCAAGGTGACCGAGGCCGAGTCGATCCCCGGACAGGTCTCCCGGGCCGCGCGGATCCTCGACGAGGCCGGGCTGCAGAGCCCGGCGGGTGAGACCGTCCTGGTCCAGAGCACCACCCGCAGCGCCGACGACCCGGAGTTCCGCGCCGCCGTCGGCCAGGTGGTCGCCGCGGTGAACGGCACCGGAAAGGCCGCCGAGGTCCGCTCGCCGTACGACACCCGGGCGGTCTCCGCGGACGGCCACTCCGCGCTCGTGACGCTGACGCTCAAGGGCGACCGCGAGCAGGCGCCGGACCACGTCCAGCCGGTGCTGGACGCGGTGGCCGGCGTGCAGCGGCAGCACCCCGACCTCACCGTGGTCCAGCTCGGCGACGCCAGCTCCGGCAAGTGGATGCAGGACCAGCTCACGAACGACTTCGCCCGCGCCGAGTGGACGGCCGTGCCGCTCGCCCTCGGCATCCTGCTGGTCGCCTTCGGCGCGCTGGTCGCCGCCGTGCTGCCGGTGGTGCTCGCGCTCACCGCCTTCGTCGCCGCCGCCGGGCTGGTCGCCCTCAGCAGCGGGTTCCTGCACACCAGCGGCGACGCCTCCTCGGTGATGCTGCTGGTCGGCCTCGCCGTCGGCGTCGACTACTGCCTCTTCTACCTGCGCCGCGAGCGCGAGGAGCGGGCCGCCGGGCGCGACGCCGCCACCGCGCTGGCCGTGGCCGCCGCCACCAGCGGCCGGGCCGTACTGGTCTCCGGCGTCACCGTGGTGGTCGCCATGGCCGGCATGTTCCTCACCGGGATCGCCACCTTCAAGGCGATGGCCTTCGCCACCATCGTGGTCGTGATCACCGCCGTGCTCGGCTCGCTCACCGTGCTGCCCGCACTGCTGTCGATGCTCGGCGACCGGGTCGAGAAGGGCCGGGTGCCGTTCCTCGCCCGGCCGCGCCGCCCGGCCGCCGGGGACCGGAGCGGCGGACGGTTCTGGAACGCGGTGCTGACCCCGGTGCTGCGCCACCCGCTGGCCGCCACCGTCCTCGCCGGCGCCTTCCTGCTGGCCGTGGCCGCACCGCTGCTCACCATGCACACCGCCAAGCTGACCTTCCAGCAGCAGCTGCCCGCGGGCAACGCCCTGGTCGCCGCCTCGCAGAAGATCGAGGCCGCCTTCCCGGGCAGCCCCGCCCCCGCCACCGTGGTGATCAGGGCCGCCGACATCGACTCCCCCGCGATGACCGCCGCGATCGCCGAGCTCAGGGCCAGGGCGCTGGCCGGCGGACGGATGCACGGCCCCGTGGAGGTCACCGTGCACCCCGACAAGAACGTGGCCACCGTCGACATCCCGCTCAACGGCACCGGCAACGACGCCACCAGCAACGAAGCCCTGCGGAGCCTGCGCGAGGACCTGGTGCCCGCCACCGTGCTCGCGGTGCCCGGCACCGAGGCCCCGGTCACCGGCCAGACCGCCGGCTCGTACGACTTCAACCGGAAGATGACCGGCTCGATGCCGCTGGTCCTCGGCTTCGTGGTGGTCTTCGCCTTCCTGCTGATGCTCACCTCGTTCCGCTCCCCGGTCGTCGCCGTCACCGCCGTGGTGCTCAACCTGCTCTCGGTGGGCGCCGCGTACGGGGTGCTGACGCTGGTGTTCCAGCACGGCACGGGCGCCTCGCTGCTGGGCACCGCCGGGGTCGGCGCGGTGGAGTCCTGGGTGCCGCTGTTCCTCTTCGTGATCCTCTTCGGGCTCTCGATGGACTACCACGTCTTCGTGGTCTCCCGGATCAAGGAGGGCCACGACCGCGGCCTGCCGACCCGGGACGCGATCGCCCACGGCATCCGCTCCACGGCCGGGGTGGTCACCAGCGCCGCGGTGATCATGGTGGCGGTGTTCTCGGTCTTCGGCTCGCTGTCCATGCAGGTGATGAAGCAGATGGGCGTGGGCCTGGCGGTCGCGGTGCTGATCGACGCCACGGTGATCCGCGCGGTGCTGCTGCCCTCGGTGATGACCCTGCTCGGCGAGCGCAACTGGTACCTGCCGCGCTGGCTGAACTGGCTGCCGGACCTCTCGCACGGCGAGTCCGTCCCGCCGCCCGGCGCCGACCGGGCCCCGCACGGGCCGCCGGCCGCCCCGGCGCAGGG
>NZ_JBIVVI010001285.1:0-2462 GCF_044757675.1 Kitasatospora sp. NPDC091257 | reverse complement strand
GCTCGCCAAGCTCAAGGACGCCGAGAAGGAGATCGAGCGCTTCCGCGCCGAGAAGGTGCTGGCCGCCGCGGCGGGTCTGGCCGACTCAGCCGAGGCGGCGGTAGAGGGCCACGGCGGCGGTGTCGGTGGCGAGCACGTCGAGCACGGGGTGCAGGCCGAGCGCCCGCGCGTGCGCCACGGCGCAGGCCAGCAGCCGGGCGCCGACGAGGCGGCCACGCGCCTCGGGGGCGACGTAGAGCCGGCCGATCACGGCGGTGAGCTCCGGGCGGCCGCCGGTGCGCCCGCTCCACAGGACGGGGGCGAGGTCGCCCGGGGCGCTGCGGGCCAGGCCGACGTGCCCGCTGAGCCGGCCGTCCGACTCGGCGATCCAGGCGGCGAGCAGGCCGTCCGGGGTCAGCCAGGCGGCGGGGCGGTCGGGCCAGTCGGCGGGATAGCCGTCGACGGTGTGGACGTCGCCCAGCACCCGGACGCAGTCGGCGAGGTCGTCGGCGCGGCGCGGTCTGACGACCACCCCCGCCCCGGCCTGCCCTGGTTCGGACGCGACGACGGTGGCGCGTTCTTCGAGGTCTGCCATGCCGGTACGTTACCGGCCGGCCCTCACCGTCGCAGCAGGTCGACGACCCCGGTCAGGTCCTCCCCACCGCCACCGACCTCCAGTCGGCGCTCCATCAACCGAAAGTATGGTTCGAGGAGTTCGGCGCTCACCCGCTGCTCCTCGGCGGTGCGCAGCAGCGTCTCCTTGCCGGCCACCTGCATCGCCAGGTTGGACACTACGTCCCGGGCGTAGTCGCCGCTCTCCAGCTGCGCCGCCGTCCTGGCCACCGAGCCGGACATCGCGGCCAGCCAGTCGCCCAGCAGCGGCGCCAGCCCGCTCGGCGCCACGGCCTCGCCGCGGACCAGCGCGAAGGCGTGCGCGATCCCGGCGAACATCCCGTACATCCCGCTGAGCAGCGCCACGTCGTGCAGCGCCGCGTACCCGGCGTCGGCGCCCACGTAGCGGGTTCCGGCCGGGACGGCGAGGGCGCCCCCGTGCTCCTCGAACAGCTCGGACGAGCCGCTGTAGAACACGTACGCCCCGGCCGCCGGGACACCGATCATCGGCGGGACGGCCATGATCCCGCCGTCCAGGTAGCGGGCGCCGCGCTCCTCGGCCCAGGCGGCCCGGGCACGGGCCTGCCCGGGAGTGCTGGTGACCAGGTTGACCAGGTCCTTGCCGGTCAGGTCGACGCCGTCCAGCGCCGCCGGCACGGAGGCGTCGTCGAGCAGGCAGACGACGACCAGCCGGTTCGCGGCGACGGCCCGCGCGACGGTGGCGGCGACGGTGGCGCCCCGGGCGGCGAGTCCGTCGGCACGGGCGGCGGTGCGGTTCCAGACGGTCAGCGGGTGCCCGGCGGCGAGCCAGGCCTCGGCCAGCGCGGTGCCCATCGCGCCGAGGCCGAGCAGGGTGAGCGGGGTCCTGGGGGTGTTCTCAACGGGGTTGGTTGCCATGGCAGTCAGCCTCCGCGCCGGCCCTGGAAACGATCAAGTACGCACTTCGAAGTGGGTGGTTACCCTGGGGTGAGCATCGAGCTGGCAGGGGCCGGAAGGGGTGGGCATGGCGATCGTGTCGAGGCCTGGGGCGCACGTCTGCGGGACCGACGCCGCGATGGACGTGATCGGCGGCAAGTGGAAGGTGTCGATCCTCTGGGCCCTGGGCGAACGCCCGCACTGCCGCTTCGGCGAGCTGCGCCGGCTGCTGCCGGGGATCACCGAGAAGGTGCTGGCCGCGCACCTGCGCGAGATGGAGGCGCACGGCATCGTGCACCGGGAGGCGTACGACGAGGTGCCGCCCCGGGTCGAGTACGCGCTGACCGGGGCGGGGCACCGCCTCAACACGGCGCTGGGGCCGCTGGGGGACTGGGGGCGGGAGCACGTCCTGGGCGAGGCGCCCCGCCCGGCGTAGCGCGGCCCGGCGTAGCGCGGCCCGGCGCAGCGCGGCCCGGGCCTACGCGATCGCGGCCGACACCACCGCCGCCACCGCGATGTTGCAGGCCGCGGACACCCACACCGCCGGGTGCGGCTCCGGATCGACCAGGATCTCGCCGAGCCTGCCCGGCGTCAGCAGGTCCACCAGCCAGAACGCGACGGCCATCAGCACCAGCCCGAGCAGGCCGTAGCAGGCCGTCGACACCAGGCCCTTGCCGAAGTCGGCATAGGTGTACATGATCGCGGTGAAGACGATGCCGCCGATGCCGAGCAGGGCGGAGCTGAGCAGGACGGCGGCGTTGCGGTTGCGCTCGACCCAGATCTGCCGGCCGAGCTTGCCGGGCGTCAGCAGGTCGACCAGGCCGATGCCGAGGAGCAGCAGCACCACGCCGAGGGTGCCGTAGGCCGCCGCCGCACCGAGCCCGTGCAGGATGTCGTTCATCGTGGTTCCAGCCCCCGGTCCGCTCATGCCGTCCCCCCGACCGTGCCGGTCGGGG
>NZ_JBIVVI010001284.1:0-2466 GCF_044757675.1 Kitasatospora sp. NPDC091257 | reverse complement strand
CCCCGCCCGGGGCAAGGTGCCCCGCCGGGCGATCAGGCCGGCCACCGCCAGCACCCCGGCCGCCTGGCCGCCGCCCACCAGTCCCGCCGTCCCGGCCGCCCAGCCGTGCGCCCGGGCGAGCAGCGGACCGAGCAGTGACACCACCGGCAGCAGCGCCCCGGCCGCAGCGCCGGTGAGCAGCAGGGCGGCCCGCAGCAGCGGGTCGGCCACGGCGAGCCGGACGCCGGACGCCGCCTCGCGGAGCAGTCCCGCCCGCGGACCGGACGGCCCGTCCTCCGGGGGCCGCACCCGCAGCAGAACCAGCAGCACGACCCCGAAACTCGCCGCGTCCGCCAGCGCCGCGCCGGACAGCCCGCCGGCCGCGACCAGCAGGCCGCCCAGCGGTGCGCCGAGCAGGACGGCGCTCTGCCCGCCGGCCTGCCGCAGGGCGAGCGCCCGGGGCAGCCGGTCCGCGGGCACCAGCCGGCGGGGCATCGAACCGCCGGCCGGGAGGTGGAAGGCGTCGACCGTCCCGATCACGGCCGCCGCCGCGACCAGCAGCCACAGCGGCGTCCCCCAGGAGGCCGCCACCAGGGCCAGCACACCGGTCGCGACCAGCATCACCGTGTCCCCGGCGAGCATCACCCGCCGGGCGCCGAAGCGGTCCGCGACCGCGCCGCCCAGCAGGACCAGCGCGGTGCGCGGCACCGTGATCGCCGTCAGGACCAGCCCGGCCGCGCCGCCGCCGTGCGCGGAGGCGGCCCAGCCGAGGGCGAAGTACAGCGCGGCGTCACCCAGCAGTCCGGCCTGGACACCGGCCAGCCAGAGCAGGTACCTCCGCGGCAGCGCGGCCCGCGGAGCGACAGTGGCAGTGGCAGTGGCAGTGGTCATGCCGGGCGACGCTAGGGCCCTCGACCCGGTCGAGGGCAAGCGCGGCTACCGCCGGACCACCGGCTCCTGCAGCTCGGTGACCCACCCGGCCCGGTCCTCCGGGCACTCCAGGTACAGCTCCCGGGCGTAGCCGGCCGAGCGGTAGCCGTTCTCCTCGATGAAGCGGGCCAGTTCCTGGCCGGTGCCCAGCACGTCGTCCATCGGACCGCGGTGCACGATCGTCGCCGCCTCCTCGATCGGCGGCAGGTCGAGCACCTCGAAGTCGTGCTCACCCGGCCGCACCGACGGGCCCACCGGGACGGCCACCAGGACCAGCACCGAGCCGTTGCCCTCCGGCGCGTCCTGGTAGCGGGCGACGGACGGGCCGGCCGCCTCGACCCCGGCCGCGGCCAGCCTCCGGCACAGTTCGGCGAACAGCGGCCCGATCACCGGGCCGATGTCCTCCGGCTCGTAACTCGTGGCCGCACCGGCCAGTTGGGCCACCCGGACGGACGGCACCCGCTTCACCACGACATCGTGTGCGGACATGGTCCCCTCGCTCTCGATCGTCCGGAGCCTCGCCTCCACCCGGGCCAGCCGCAGCTCGTCGGCGGCGATCGCCTCGGCGAGCTGGGCCCGCCGCAGCCGCAGCATGCCGCGCAGTTCGGCCGCGTCCACCTGCTCGTCCAGGACGGCGCGCACCTGCTGCAGGGTGAAGCCGAGCTCCTTGAGCGCGATCACCCGGTTGAGCCGGGCCAGTTGGGACGCCTCGTAGGAGCGGTACCCGCTGACCGGGTCCACCCGGGCGGGCCGCAGCAGCCCGATCGCGTCGTAGTGGCGCAGCATCCGTACCGACACCCGGCCGTGGCTGGCGAAGTCTCCGATGTTCAACATGATGCGCCCACTCCATCCCCTGCCACCGTGTCAGGGTCAACCCGGCCGTCCGGGAAACACCGAGGGCGGGTGGTTCTCCTACCGGCGGAGAGCGTGGGATTCGAACCCACGGTACGGGGTCACCGCACGACAGTTTTCAAGAACAATTCCGTCGTACCACCCGCAACGGTCCTGACCAGGGGTGACGCCCTATCAACGTTGCCACTTCTTAGTCATGGCCCACAGCTGGCCCAGGACCGGGATGAGCTACTCCCGCTCGATCACGTAGACCTGGCTGGCGCGGAGGGTGAGCACTCGGCTCCCCTCGCCATCCGTGAAGTGGATGAAGTCCCCCTCCACCCTGTACGACTCGGCCTCCACGGTGCGGGCTTCGCTATACCCAGCGTTGATCTTGTACTTGGCCATCGCGGTCAGCCCTTCGGGGGGAACGGGTCATTGCCGGGCTTGATCGTGCGCTTATCGCCGATCGAGCCGTCCCGGCGGTGGCGAACAACCTCACCTCCGCCAGCGTTACGAACAGCAGCGGCGGCGCGCTGGTCGGCCTCCGCCTGGGTGGACGTGACGGCGATTGCTCGCGCGGCACCCTCGTACTTCGCCTGCCACGCGCCGTCCGGACGCTGCGTCACGTGTGCGGTCTTGGGCCTGCCGGCCATGGGCTATCCCCTCTGAGGCGTGCACCACGTACGGCGGATGCCCCTTGGTAGCCGGGCTACGGCGGGGTAG
>NZ_JBIVVI010001283.1:0-2468 GCF_044757675.1 Kitasatospora sp. NPDC091257 | reverse complement strand
GGGAGGTGGGGGAGAGCGACCAGTAGCCGTGGCGCCGGTCGCCGAGGAGCGCGGCGAACACCGTCGGCGAGTCGAACTCCGGCAGGCACAGCCACGGGATCGCGCCGTGGAGGTCGACGAGGGCCGTCGAGCGGCCGTTGCCGATCGGGGCATAGCCTTCGATCGGAAGGGGAACGGGCATGCGAAATCCTGGTGTTGGCGGAGCGGTGGGAGGTCAGGGGCGGGAGCGGGTGTGCGCGACGAGCTGCTCCAGCAGCCGCACGGCCCCGGCTGCGGCGGGTCGGGACGGCGGCCGCGAGAGGCCCGTCCTTGCGTCCGGGTTCACGCCACCGGGCAAATCGGCTCCAAGTAGGGGATGTGGTTCGGCGGGGGCAGCGCGACGATTCCGGTGATCACGGCGACGGCTGCGGCATGGGTTCGGCTGCCGCGCCGAGAGAGCGCCCGGACGACTCGTCCCTCGACCGTCCGTGCCGTGCGCAGGCTCAGGCCGACGGCGCTCGCCCCGGCCTCGCTCAGCGTCCCGGTACAGATCAGCGCCGCCACGGCCCGCCCCGCCTGATCCAGCTCGGGGACGGGGTCGGGCAGATCGGCGCGCAGCCGCTCGGTGCCGATCGCCCCCGCCGTGATTAGGCGGACGACCAGGTGCGCGTCGTCCACGGCGCCGACACGCCGGCGCAAGTCGGCCAGGCGAGTCCGGACCAGGTACTCCCCGGTATGGACGTGGTCGCCGATCTCGGCGACGCCCAGCCCCTGGGCGACCAGTTCGGCGATCCGGCGCTCCAGCGCGTTCAACTCGGGCCTCGGGGCACGCCAAGGCCCGGTGTCCGGCACGATGCTCGGGGTCGTCAGGATCCGGCGGACCCCGGCTTCTCCCGCCACGGGCGCCTGGTCGGCGGTGCACACGACCAGCAGCTCGTCGAGCGGGGCCCCGAGCAGGTGGGCGGCTTCCAGATAGGCGGCGGTTCCGAGGTCGTACGCCCCTTGGCGGACCGCGCACGACCAGGCCGATCCCAGGCCCACCGCCTCGACGGCACGGTCGGCATCGACCGCCGCCGCGGGGATCACCAGGGCGCACGGGACCCCGAGGGCCAGTGCCTGGTGCACCAGCCGCACGACGGCTGGCGCCGTCCCGCGGGGCGGCGCCCCGGCCAGGACTGCCGCCAGCGACGGCAATTCTGGCAGGCCGGCCAGCGCACCGAGGTGTACGGCCAGACCCTGCGCGGAGCGCAGCGTCGCGACCGAGCGGTCCAGCGGATCAGGGCGATCGGGTTCAGCGTGCGCTTCGTCTACGAGTTCGGTTTCACCGGTCCCTCCCTTCGTGCGGTGGTGCAGGGTGCGGCCCTGGCCCGAATCGGCCGCCATGGGTGTGGTGAGGTCGGCCAGGGTGTCCCCGGCCGGATCGATCAGCTGCTGTTCGAGTGCCCGGCGGACGGCGACAACGCGCTTGCGGGACCGAGCGTGTCGAGCACGGCGTCCTCGTAGAGTTCCGCCGCGCTCTCCCGGACCTCCAGGGCGCGGGCGACGTCACGGCGATTCCCAC
This sequence comes from Kitasatospora sp. NPDC091257, assembly GCF_044757675.1. Lineage (NCBI taxonomy): Bacteria > Bacillati > Actinomycetota > Actinomycetes > Kitasatosporales > Streptomycetaceae > Kitasatospora > Kitasatospora sp. NPDC091257. Next base: position 928 of record NZ_JBIVVI010001283.1, on the reverse strand, counting down.
CCTGTCCCCAGATCCGCAGGATCAACTTCTGCTCGTCCGACAGCACCGGAGCAACACCCACCGAGGCCGAACGGGGGAGCAGACCGGACTGCCATCCCCGTACGAAGGCGTGAACCCGGTTCGTGGTGTCCAACCGGTCGTACACCTGCCGCAGGTGGCCCTTGATGCTGTCGACACCCAGATTCAGGGCCGCGCCGATCTCCGCGTTCGTCATGCCGAGGCCGGCCCTGTCCAACACCGCGACCTGCTGCGCGGTCAGCGCCGTGGGCGGCGCCTTCGTCCGCATCAGCCGATCCCCCCGAGCATGGGCATCAGCAGCACGCCGGGACCTCCGGCCTGCCGGATGCGGCGCGGCATCAGCGCGCCTCCGCCGGCTGCCGAAGCTCGCTGAGCCTCACGTCGGGCCAACCGGCACCCAAAGCCCGCAACGGCACCAGATCGGCCAGCACGGCCGCCGCGCTCGCCTGCTCCCTCGACCGAACGCCGAGGGCCCGCAGGATCGTCTGGATGTAGGTGTTCACCGTGTTCACGGTCAGCCCCAGATGCTGTGCGATGGCGTCCGCGCCCTCACCGCCCACCAGGCCGGCGAGGACCTCGACGTGCCGCACCGACAGCGACTTGCCGGTGGGGTTCATCACGTGCACGTCCCTCACCAGGCCCCAGGCCGCACCCAAGGCGGCGGCGTGGAAGCGCGACTTGGCGCCGACCTTCGTCGCCAGGGCGACGACGGCGGCGCCGACCTCGGCCTTCTCGATACCGGTGGCGCGGCTGGTCTCGCCGTGCAGGGAACCGCGAGCCACCTGTTGCAGGAGGAGGACGTCGATGTCGGACAGGTCGGGCTTGACGGGATGATTCTGCGCCGGTGCCCGGGCCGGTCGATGACACTGGTCGGCGACTTCGCGCAGGCGGGCCCGGCGGCGACCGCACG
>NZ_JBIVVI010001282.1:0-2469 GCF_044757675.1 Kitasatospora sp. NPDC091257 | reverse complement strand
CACCCCCGGGTGCGCGGGTCCGCCCGACGGCGCAACGGCGTCCTCCGGGCCGGCCGAACGGCCCGCCCGGAGGTCGGGGCGGCGGCACGACGGTTCGCACGACACGACGGCCCGCGCGACTCGACGGTTCGCCCGCACCGGCGGCCCGCGCGGCACGGCGGTTCACCAGCACGACGGCTCAGCAGCACGACGGACGGGACCACGCGCATGACCTCCGAGACCAGCCCCTCCGAGCCCTCCGACCCCGTCGTCCCGGGTGGCTCCTGCGACCCCGCGGACCCCTTCGACCTCGCGGGCAGGGCCGCCGCCCGGGCCGCGCTGCTGGCCGGCCCCGGCCCGGGCGGCCGCCCCCGCCGCCGGGCGCTCGCCCGGCTCGCCGACGACTGGCTGGCCGGTCTGCTCGCGGCCGCCAGCGCCCCGCCCCGCGTCGCCCTGGTCGCGGTCGGCGGGTACGGGCGGGGCGAGCTGTCCCCACGCAGCGACCTGGACGTCCTGCTTCTGCACGACGGCCCGATCCCCCGGGAGCTGCCCGAGCGGATCTGGTACCCGGTCTGGGACTCGGGCGCCAGGCTCGACCACGCCGTGCGCACCGTCGCCCAGGCCCGCTCGGTCGCCGCCGCCGACCTCAAGGTCCAGCTCGGCCTGCTGGACGCCCGTCACCTCGCCGGGGACCGGGCGCTCACCGACGCCCTGCGCGCCGCGGTGCTCACCGACTGGCGCGCGAGCGCCCCCGCGCGCCTGCCGGAGCTTCGAGAGCTGGGCCGCGAGCGGGCCGAACGGCACGGTGAGCTGTCCTTCCTGCTGGAGCCCGACCTCAAGGAGGCCCGCGGCGGCCTGCGCGACGTCGTGGCGCTGGACGCGATCGCCGCCACCTGGCTGGCCGACGCGCCCCGGGAAGGCCTGGACGCCGCCGCACAGCGGCTGGCCGACGTGCGCGACGCCCTGCACCTGGTCACCGGCCGGGCCACCGAACGGCTCAGCCTCCAGGACCAGGACCAGGTCGCCGAGCGGCTCGGGGTGCTGGACGCCGACACCCTGCTGCGCCAGGTCTACGAGGCGGCCCGCACCATCGCGTACGCGGGCGACGTCACCTGGCGGGCGGTGGACCGGGTGCTCGCGGCCCGCGGCGGCCGGGCCCGGCGGGTGCGCCGGCCGGGCATCCGGTTCGTCGGCTCCGGACGCGGCACCGGCGCGGTGGCCCGGGGCGCGGTCGAGCGGCGGCCGCTCGCCGAGGGCGTGGTCGAGCAGGACGGCGAGGCGGTGCTCGCCCGGGGCGCCCGCCCCGCCGCCGACCCGGTGCTGACGCTGCGCGCCGCGGCCGCCGCCGCGCAGAACGGGCTGACCGTCTCGTACGCCACGGTGCGCCGACTGGCCGCCGAGTGCCGCCCGCTGCCGGTGCCCTGGCCGGACGAGGCGCGCGAGCAGCTGGTCACCCTGCTGGGCGCGGGGGAGTCGGCCGTCCCGGTGTGGGAGGCGCTGGAGGCGCAGGGGCTGGTCCGCCGGCTGCTGCCGGACTGGGAGCGGGTGCGCTGCCGTCCGCAGCGCAACGCGGTGCACCGCTGGACGGTGGACCGGCACCTGGTGGAGACGGCGGTGCGGGCCGCCGCGATGACCCGCCGGGTGGCCCGGCCGGACCTGCTGCTCGTCGCCGCGCTGCTGCACGACATCGGCAAGGGCTGGCCGGGGGACCACAGCGCGGCCGGCGAGGTGATCGTCCGCGACCTCGGCGCCCGGATGGGCTTCGGCCCCGAGGACACCGAGACCCTGGCGGTACTGGTCCGCCACCACCTGACCCTGGTGGACACCGCGACCCGGCGCGATCCGGACGACCCGGCCACCGTCGAGGCGATCACCAAGGCGGTCACCACCCTGCCGGAGCTGGAGCTGCTGCACGCGCTCACCGAGGCGGACGCGCTGGCCACCGGGCCGGCCGCGTGGAGCGGCTGGCGGGCCTCGCTGGTGGACGGGCTGGTGGCCCGGGTGGCGGACCGGCTGGCCGGGGCGGGAGTCCCGCCGGTCGAGGCGGCGCCGACCGCCGAGCAGGAGCGGCTGGCGGTCGAGGCCGCCCGGACCGGGCAGCCGGCGCTGTCGCTGCGGGCCCGGTCGGAGGGGGCGGAGCCGGGCGCCGAGCCGATGGGCGTCGAGCTGAACCTGGCGGTCCCGGACCGTCCCGGACTGCTCGGCACCGCCGCCGGGGTGCTCGCGCTGCACCGGCTGGCCGTCCGTTCGGCCGGGCTGCGCGAGCTGGACCCGGTGGGCGCCGGGCCGGTGCTGGTGCTGTCCTGGCGGGTGGCGGCCGAGTACGGCGAGCTGCCGGAGGCGGCCCGGCTGCGGGCCGACCTGCGCCGGGCACTGGACGGCTCGCTGGACGTCGCCCGCCGCCTCGCCGAGCGGGACGCCGCCGCCCCGCGCAGACGTCGCGGGTCAGCTTGCCGGCCGCGTCCTTGGACCAGGAGGCGCTGTCGTTGC